>DATFFX010000217.1:0-16536 GCA_035249825.1 Gemmatimonadales bacterium
GGTCGAGACCAACATCGTGGTATTCGATGTACAGGAAACAGGAATGTCCGGAGAGAGCTTCGCCGGGCGTACGCTCGCGACGCACGGCGTGCGTTTCAGCGTGCTGGGGCCAACCACCGTGCGCGCGGTGACCCACCTGGACATACCGCCCGGCGGTATCGAGCGAGCACTCGAGGCGGCGCGCGCCGCAACAGGATCGTAACCCTACTCGGGGTGTTTCATTCTGTTTCGCAAGTGCAAGTGGTTCAGCTCGAGCCGTCCTTACTGGCGATGCGAGACAACCACCGGCCCAAGCAGGACCTCATTCATGAGGTCACCGGACTCCGCAAGCAGATTGTGGACCTCAAGGAAGCCATGGTGGCACGGCGCCGGGTGGAGGAGGCCCTTCGCGAGACGGAATCCCGGCTTCGCTCGCTGACCGATGGTGCTCCAGTAGGCCTCTGCCTGTTCCGTCGCAACGGCACCCCGCTCGCCTCCAATGCGCCGTTTGCCCGGATGCTGGGCTATGAGTCGCCAGCGGAGCTGCAGCGCGTTGGTGCAGTGCTCGGCATATTCACTGATCCTGAAGAGCAGGCGCGGGTGCTGGCCGGCACCGGAACCGCATCCGCGGCGTTCTTTCGACACAAGGAAGGTTGCCGGCTGTGTTTCAGCGTACTCGCCGCGAACGGTGAGGAGCAGGACACGGTGGCTCTGGTGATTCATAATCGCAACGGTCAGGAGTGACATCCGAGCATTTCCTCTTTCCAGCCCCGCTTCGCGTAACCTCGATCCCCAGTCGAATCCCTCTCCATCCTAGCTTGGCCCCGCCATTGGAACCCGTGCCGCACTCAGACACGGAATCATTCCTGAGGAGGAGCCATGCGTACCAGAATCAGCTTCATCGCAGCTGCCCTCGCGATCGTTGTGGCCTGCGATCGTCCCCAACCCACCGAGCCCAAGGAGGTCGCAGCACCGGGTCTGCCTGGCCCGTCAGCCGAGGAACTGCAGGGTACAACGCAGCGCGGAGTAACGGATCGGCTCGCTCGGCGCCTGGCACGAGCGCTGGCCGACGCCGAGTTTCGCGCCCACGTGAAAGGCGCCATGGAGGCGTCGCCGTTTCCCGAGAACAAGCTGCAGTTCCAGCGATTTCTGAATCGTTCGAACCAGCGGGTGTTACGGCAGGTCGCACGCCTGACCACCGAACCGGAGGCGGCGGTTCAGTCCGATGCCGTGGCTGCCGCTCCATTGGAGATGTACTTCCCGGTGCCGGCCCATCGGGCAGCGTGGAGGGGTGACGCCAACGTTCTCGTGGCCAGCGCGCGGGAGGATGGTGACGCGCCGGTTGCCTACGATGTGCATGGTCGTCGTCACGTACTGAGCGCCCACGTACCTCCAGCTACTCCGGTATTGGCCATTGTCCCCACAGAGACCGACTTCGGTCCTGAAGACTCCATCGCGTACGCCGTCAATCCCACACCCTCCGGCCCGCTCCCCTCACCTACCCCGCCGCCAGGGTTGTACATGACGTATGCGCATTTCGTGCAAGACTTTGAAGGTTGGTTTAAGGGCAGCCCCGAATATGAGATCCACGTACTCGGGCAAGCGGGAAGCAGCGATTCGCTCAGCGATTACCAGTGCGCAGGCGAGCCCGCCGGAGGGTACTACCGCTTTGACCAGAACAACCTGGACTGGAGTGGCCGCGTTCTCCTGTTCACCCAGACGCAGCTGAACAGCTACAAGAGCGCGCATCCCAACCAGAATTTGAGGATCATCGCGCTCGAAGACGACGACACCGGCTGTCAGGTCAAGTTCGATGCGAACCGGTTCAAGAACCTTCAAACAGTGCTTCAGGCATCATATCCGGACCTCACTGGCAGCAAGGACACTACCGGTTCATTGGGGAAGTTCGTGAAGCGGGCCAACGCGCTCCAGAAGATCCTCCGCGCGGCATACTCCTTCATTACCACGCAGGATGATCTGATTGGTAATGCCGTCGAGGACGTCGTAGTCGGGCAATTCTTTCCAGGAGCCAACTGGATCGTCAAAGGTGAGAACAACATGACCAATGGTTGGATCAAACTGGAGATGCGGTAAGCGATGGTACCGAATTGCCTTGTTCTGTCGCTGGCAGTAGCAGCAATCGTCTCAGCCGTACCGTGGAGCCCAGCGCTGGGACAGTGGGCTCTTCGGGCTGAGCTGGGCGCAGCCCGCTTCTGGGGCGGATCGGTAGAAAACGGCGGGCAACACCGCTCTTTTCGGCCCCACCGACCCACCGTATTCCTCGTTGGAGTGGAACGAAGAGCTGGGAAACTGGCGGTCGGCATTGGACTGGGATACTCGACGGCAGGGCTGGCTCTCGAGGGAGCGGAGGGTCTGACGGCGATAAACGGAATTTTCACCGTATACAGCGTGTCGCCGGAGCTGGTTTATCAGATTGCGAGCTTCGGGTCGGAAAACCGCCTGAGGCTGCACGCCGGGCCGGTACTGGAGGTGTGGACCGTCGTCAATGGGGGGTCGGAAACCCGGGCAGGAGGCCAGGCCGCGCTCTCTTTGACTGTGCCCCTCGGCACGAAACTCGAGGGTTCCATGACGGCCGGCGCCGCTCTCATCCCGTCACCGTTCGCACGCGGCCAACTCGATACCGGGTTCGAACGGCAGGCTCTATGGCGGCGACGATTGGCTGTAGGACTGGCGTACCGGTTGTGACCAGATGTAGCGGCGGAATCCCGAGGCGAGGGAACGAGGATCCTGAAAAGGGAGCCATACAGGTGCACGAATCCCGCGCGGTGTCCAACGATGTCGTAACTGAAGCGGAGCGAAGCGATCTCAAGAGCGGCCAAAAGTCTCGAGATCGTTGGACACCGCGCCCGGCTCCCCAAAACTAGGCTTCCGGAACAGCCTCATAGCGGGAGCCGCACTTGGCGAGCACATCCGTGGCTCGGATGACCCCGTCCTTTCCTAGCCGGCCTTCGACAACCACCTCGATATCATCGGCATCGGTGAAGGTGTCGGGTACGAGGCCTTGATAGGTCACAGGATAGGTCTTGACTCCGTCGGACACCTGGAAGTCGATGCGCCGAGCATTTGGATCTCTGCGAACCGATCCAGGAACTACCATGGCCCCGACCTTAAAGCCAACGTTCTCGACGAATGTGGGGTCAGCAGCGGTTTTCGCCGCAAGCTCGGCGGGAGTCAGGAAGTACACCCCCGTGTCCTTCACGCCCTGCGCGATCAGCAATCCAATGCTGGCCACGATCAGGCTGGCGGCAAGAACGAACTTATGACCTGCTTTCATGCACCCTCTCCGCTGCGGTCAAAGCTTCCGAGCTATTGAATATAGCTCGCCAGCCGCGTCACTGGGCCTGAGCAGCTATCTACGCCTTCCGAGCCCAGGACAGAGCAGCTCCCACTGCCCTGTGCCATCCGTCCAGGAGGTGGCGACGCGCCGTCTCGTCCATCCCGGGCTCGAAGCGCCTGAATGTCCGGGTTTGTAGGAACTGGCCCGTGTTCTCCCACACTCCGAGCGCCAGGCCGGCCAATCCGGCGGCGCCCAATGCCGTAGTCTCCACCAGGTCGGGCCGCTCGACTGGGATACCCAGCACATTGGCCTGGAACTCCATCAGCCAATCGTTGGCCGCAGCACCGCCGTCCACCCGCAGCGCGGGAACAGTCAGCTGCTCTGCCGAAATCATGGTCTGCAGCAGCTCCGCACTGCTATAAGCCATCGCCTCCAGCGCAGCTCGAGCCAGATGTGCCCGTGAGCTTCCCCGAGTCAGACCGGTAATGATTCCCCGAGCTCGAGGCTCCCAGTGAGGCGTTCCCAGGCCCACAAAGGCTGGTACGAAGTAAACCCCACCAGTGTCGGGCACACTCCGCGCCAGTGCCTCCGTCTCCTCGGCCCGCTCGATCAGCCCCAGCCCATCTCGCAGCCACTGGACGGCCGCGCCGGCGACGAAAACACTTCCTTCAACTGCATACGCCGGTCGTCCTGCAGGCCCACATGCTACGGTTGCGAGCAGTCCCTCGGACTGCGCCGGCACGCGATCCCCGGTGAATACGAGGAGAAAGGCTCCAGTACCGTAGGTGTTCTTGGCCAGTCCAGGCGCGACACAGCCCTGGCCGAACAATGCCGCCTGCTGATCACCGGCCAGGCCGGCGATAGGAAGTCCGAAACCCAGGTGGATGGCGTCGGTCTCACCAACGGCCCCAGAGGACGGCACCAGTTTGGGCAAGATCTGAATCGGCACCTTGAACAACTGCAGAAGCTCTGAATCCCAGTGCCGTGCGCGGAGGTCATATAGAAGGGTTCGAGATGCATTGGTGTGATCGCTGACATGAGCCCTTCCACCCGTGAGCTTGGCCACCATCCAACTCTCGATCGTTCCAGCAGCCAACTCCCCTCGCGCCGCCCGGTGGGCCTGATCGGAATCTCGCAGGAGCCACTCGAGCTTTGTCGCGGAGAAATACGGGTCTGCTACCAATCCGGTACGCTCTCGAAGCATCGGCTCGAGGCCGAACTCGCGAAGCTCACGACAACGGTCGGTGGTTCGTCGGTCTTGCCAGACGATGGCTGGTGCTACCGGAACCAGCGTACGGCGATCCCACAACACCACAGTCTCACGCTGATTGGTGATGCCTAACCCAAGCGGGCGCTCACCAGCGGCCGCGACTGCGTCCCGCATCGCTTCCACCGATACCCGGAAAATCTCTTCAGGGTCGTGCTCGACCCAGCCGGGCTGGGGAAAGTACTGGGTGAACTCCCGGTATCCTCGCGCCAGGACGGAGCCGTCCTGATGGATGACCAGAGCAGTGGAACCGGTGGTTCCCTGATCGAGCGCCAGAACGGAGGACATGCCAGTCTACAATCTCGCCTTGGGACTGAGCTTTGCCACTACTTCACCACGAAGGCACGAAGGACGCGAACGCACTCTAAGCTGTTGCAGTGCTTCGTGAACTTCCTGCCTTCGTGGTGAAGTAGTGGCAGCTCTCTGAGTCGTCCGAAAGGCCGCTGGCCTGGCACTCACCACAGATCGTTGGGTTTGAAAATTCCCCGATCCGTAATGATGCCCGTAATGAGCTCGGCCGGAGTCACGTCGAACGCCGGATTCCACACCCGGACGCCTGCCGGAGCGGTACGGGTTCCGTTCCACGACGCCACCTCATCTGCCTCCCGCTGCTCGATGGGGATCGCGGCGCCGTTCGGCGTCGCTGGATCGAGCGTGGAACTCGGGGCGGCCACGTAAAACGGGATGCCGTGAGCCTTGGCAGCCAAGGCCAAACCGTAGGTGCCGATCTTGTTAGCGACGTCCCCATTGGCTGCGATCCGGTCCGCGCCCACCATCACGCACGCTACGTCTCCCAATCGAAGACGGCTTGCAATCATCCCGTCTCCTATCAGCGTGCACGGCACGCCGGCTCGCGTCAGCTCCCATGCCGTGAGCCTGCTGCCCTGGAGCAGTGGCCGGGTCTCGGGCACGATCACGTGGGGACGACGCCCCTCCTGGTGCGCCCGGTACACCGGGCCGAGCGCGGTGCCGATGCCCCCGGTGGCGAGCGCGCCGGCGTTGCAGACGGTACATACAGTAGAGTTCGGAGGAATCAGCGCCGCACCCAGCGCTCCAATGCGCTCGCACATCGCGCGGTCCTCCTCCCAGATGGCGCTCGCCTCCGCGATCAAGGCCTGGCGCAGGTCCTCACCAGCCGCACACGCCACCTCGGCGCGCCGCTGCATTCTGCCGAGTGCCCAACGCAAGTTTACCGCGTTCGGTCTTGTTGCCCCGAGAAGTTCGCACACTCCTGCGATCTCCTCGAGAGATGGCTGTCCCGCTGCCCCGCTGCCCCGCTGCGTCGCCCCCACCACCACACCCATCGCGGCCGCGATCCCGATCAGCGGTGCGCCGCGCACCCGAAGCGTGCGGATGGCCTCAGCCACTGCTTCCACCGAGTCGAGCTCAAGGTAGCGCTCCTCGCCCGGAAGAAGCGTCTGGTCCAGGATCCGCACTGTGTGACCAGGTGTCCAGTCGATTGGGGATGGAATCAGCATGGGGGGAAGATAGCAGTCGCCGGTCGCCAGTCACGAGGCGCCGTGATTCCTCATCCGGGCGCAGCGGATCGCGTGAAGGGAGTTAGCTTTGTGGCTTCCGACCTGCACCTCCACCCTGCACTGGCGATTGACGACCGCTACTGACCTATGCCCACTGCCCTTCTCTTCGAACTCAGCGATGGTATCGCCCGGGTTACCATCGACCGTCCGGACAAGTTGAACGCCCTCAACGCGACTGTCATTTCCGAGCTCGGCGATGCGGTAACCCGGATCGAGACTGATGACGCCGTGAGAGGAATAATCGTCACTGGGTCGGGGCAGAAGGCTTTTGTGGCCGGCGCCGACATCAGCGAGTTGGCGGAGCAGGGTCCAATCGACGGAAAGGCGCGCTCGATGGTGGGGCAACTGGTTTTCCGACGATTGGAGCGGTGCGGAAAGCCCGTCGTTGCTGCCGTCAATGGCTTTGCCTTGGGCGGCGGTTGTGAGCTCGCTATGGCCTGCCACATCCGCATTGCCTCGGAGCACGCACGGTTTGGTCAACCCGAGGTCAAGCTGGGCATCGGCCCCGGGTATGGAGGCACCGCACGGCTGCCCAGGCTGGTGGGAAAGGGCCGTGCGCTGGAGCTGCTGCTCACCGGTGCCATGATCGATGCGGCCGAGGCGTACCGTATCGGGCTGGTAAACCGGGTGGTCCCGGCGGAGAGTCTCATGAAAGAGGCCGAAGCGATGCTGCGCACCATTCTCGAGAACGGCCCCCTCGCAATACGGGCCTGCCTGGAAGCGGTCGACGCGGGGTTGGAAACCAGTTTGGACCAGGCTCTTCTGCTCGAGGCCAACCACTTCGGCCTGCTCTCCGGCACCGAGGATATGCGGGAAGGCACCCGTGCGTTCAGCGAGAAGCGGAAGGCCGTTTTTAAGGGGGTTTGAACCTGCAATTTCGCCGCTCAACCGACTATTTTTTAGTGATGCGGAAAAAGGGGAGCACCTGGCCAATGGCCGGATTCCCAGGACGGCGTGACGCGCTGGTGGTAGCACTCGCTGTGATGTTCACAAGCGGTTGTGAGGAGCGCGAGCGGCTGACGTTTCCCACTCCCAGCGACGGGGTGGGTCCGGTTACGACCATCGATCAGCCGAATGGCGCCGACACCACGATTTTTCCTGGCTCTGAATTCTTCGTGAACGGCACAACCGTCGATCCCGATGGAGTGGATACCGTCTATTTCTTTACCATCGGCGGAAATCAGAGCCATGTGCCGTTCAGCCCGAATCCGCCGCAGACGACAGTCCGTTTCGGAATTCCGTTGACGACCTTCGGGCATTCAGGGGAGACGATTCAGATCCAGGTCTACGGGGTCGATCTCCTGGGCAATCGGGGAGGGACCTCGACTCGGCAGATCCACATTCGGTAGTGTGGCTCCGACGCCTGGTGGCCCGCGGGTATCGGAACCTTGCCGAACTGGACCGCGAGGCGCCCGCCAGCGGCCTCGTGCTCCTGGGCGCCAATGCTCAGGGGAAGACCAATCTCCTGGAAGCGATTTACTACCCCGTTCTGTTTCGCTCGTTCCGCGGAGCGACCGACGGGCAGGTGTTGCGCGAGCCGTCCGGATTCTCGGTCGAGGTTCACCTTGCCGGCGGCACGGCGAATACGGTGGGAGCGGCGTACGCCGCGCGAAAAAAGCGGATAACGATAGACGGCGCTGAGGTAGAGCGGCTGGCGGATTCGGTGGGTACCTGGCTCGCCGTAACGTTTCTCCCCTCGGACGTCGGTCTTGCATCCGGACCGGCCGCTGAGCGGCGCCAGTACCTGGATCGCGTGCTCTCGCTCTCGGATCGGCGCTACCTTCGCGCGCTGGGCAGCTATCGCTCGGCTCTGGCACAGCGGAACAGCGCCTTGCGGCAGGGGCGAACGGAGGTGGCCCAGGCCTTCAACCGCCCGCTTTCTGCTGCCGGTGCCGCCCTGGTCCGCTCGCGACTGGATTGGGCGGCAGGTGCGGCCGAACAGTTCCCGGCCGAGCTCGAGAGCCTGGGTGAGGAGGGCAAGGCCTCGCTGCACTATCGCGGGCGGCTGGAGCTGGCGGACCCCGAGGCCTGGAAGGACGTGTTGGCCGATTCACTTTCGGAAGATTGTGCCCGATCGGTGACTACCGCCGGACCGCATCGTGATGATCTGGTGCTGGAAGTCGAAGGCCGCCGGCTGCGGGATTACGGGTCGACCGGTCAACAGCGAAGCGCAGCAATCGCACTGAAGCTGATCGAGATCACCAGCCTGCGGACTGCTCGGGGAACGGAGCCGGCGCTCCTGCTGGACGATGTGTTCGCCGAGCTCGACCGGGAGCGGCAGAGTCGTCTGGCCACGCGACTGCTGGAGGGCGGGGAGCGCCAGGTGTTCGTCACCAGCCCGCGGCGTGACGAGCTGCCGGCGAACCTGGACCTGCCGGTGTGGGTGGTGGAACAGGGGAGAGTGAGATCGTGACCAAGAAGACCATCCCTGTCCCACTTGCCGATGCCCTCACCAGCTACCTGAAGCAGGCGGGCATCACCAAGCGGGTGCAGCAGGCCGGCATCATCGAGGAATGGGCAGAGCTGGTTGGTCCTCAAATCGCATCGGTAACGGCGCCGGAGTCGATCACACCCGACGGCGTGCTGCGGGTTCGGGTGACCACGGCACCATGGGCCAATGAGTTGAGTCTGATGTCACCCAAGATCCTCGCCCGGCTCAATG
Source organism: Gemmatimonadales bacterium (assembly GCA_035249825.1). GTDB lineage: Bacteria > Gemmatimonadota > Gemmatimonadetes > Gemmatimonadales > GWC2-71-9 > CAVVWJ01. The sequence continues at coordinate 8,745 of DATFFX010000217.1, forward strand.
CTGGGCGATCAGGGCGGGTCAAGGAGATCCGCTGGCTGCCGGGTCCATTGGACCGGCCTCGGCCTTAACACGAAGGAGACATGGCCAAAGACACGAGCTCCGCCGCGAGCGGCAAACCAGAGTATAAAGCCGAATCGATCCAGGTCCTGAAGGGCTTGGAGGCGGTTCGCCGGCGCCCCGGCATGTACATCGGATCTACGAGTGAAAACGGTCTCCACCACCTGGTCTACGAGGTCGTGGACAACTCGATCGACGAGGCGCTGGCCGGACACTGCGACACCATCTCGGTGACGATCCATTCGGATAACTCGATCACCGTGTCCGACAACGGCCGCGGGATTCCGGTGGACATGCACCCCACCGAGAAGATGCCGGCGGTCGAGGTGGCGCTCACGGTGCTCCACGCCGGTGGCAAGTTCGACAAGAACAGCTACAAGGTGTCGGGTGGGCTGCACGGCGTGGGCGTCTCGGTAGTTAATGCGCTCAGCGAGCGGCTGGAGGTCATCGTCGACCGCGACGGGCAGCGGCACCATATGGCGTTCGTCCGCGGCAAGACGGTGAAGAAGCTCACCGTGCTGGGCAAGGCCAAGGGCCGCGGCACCACGGTCCGGTTCAAGCCTGACCCCGAGATCTTCACGGTGCTGGAGTATCACTACAGCACCCTCGCCGACCGGTTACGGCAACTCGCGTTCCTGAATAAAGGGATCTCGATCACCATCAAGGACGAGCGGGAGCAGCCGGCAAAGAGCGAGACCTTTTTCGCCAAGGGTGGGCTCATCCAGTTCGTCGAATGGCTCAACCGGAACAAGAAGTCATTGCACCCGAAGCCCATTGCCTTCACGGCGACGAAAGACGATGTCGAGGTCGATGTGGCCCTGCAGTACGAGGACGGCTACAACGAGAACACTTTCACCTTCGTGAACAACATCAATACTCACGAGGGCGGCACCCACCTCACCGGCTTCAAGTCCGCGCTCACCCGTACCATCAACGATGTGGCGAAGCGGAGAGAGTTCCTCAAGAAGGAAGACTTTACGCTGTCGGGCGAAGACATCCGGGAGGGACTCACCTGCGTGCTTCACGTGAAGGTGCGGGAGCCGCAATTCGAGGGGCAGACCAAGACCAAGCTGGGCAACTCCGAAGTCGAAGGCATCGTCAAGGCGGTAGTGAACGAGCACCTCGGCAACTACCTCGAGGAGCACCCGCCGGTCGCGCGGAACATCATCGAGAAAGCAGTGAGTGCGGCCCGGGCCCGGGAAGCAGCACGCAAGGCGCGTGACCTGGTGCGGAAGAAGTCAGGTCTGGAGAACGCAGTGCTGCCCGGCAAGCTGGCCGACTGTTCGATCGACGATCCCGCACACTCCGAGATCTACCTGGTCGAAGGCGATTCCGCCGGCGGGAGCGCCAAGCAGGGACGGGACCGCTCGTTTCAGGCAATTCTCCCGCTGCGAGGCAAAATCCTCAACGTCGAGCGTGCCCGCATCGACCGGATCCTCGGCAACGAGGAGATCCGGGCGATGATCACGGCGATAGGGACCGGCGTCAAGGATGATTTCAACCTGGAAGACGCACGCTACCACAAGATCATCCTCATGACCGACGCCGACGTGGACGGGGCCCATATCCGCACGCTTCTGCTCACCTTCTTCTTCCGTCAGATGCAGGCGCTGATCGAGGCAGGATACGTCTACATCGCCCAGCCACCGCTCTATCGCGTCGCGAAGGGCAAGGACGAGTTCTACGCCTACAGTGAGCCGGAGCGGGACGAGTACACCAAGCGACTCACCAATGGTGACGGCAAGGGGACGGTGAACATCCAGCGCTACAAGGGCCTGGGTGAGATGAATCCGGCCCAGCTTTGGAGTACGACGATGGACCCGGCTACGCGGACGATTCTTCGGGTGACGATGGAGGACGCATCAATCGCGTCGAAGCTCTTCGACGAGCTGATGGGCGATGAGGTGGAGCCTCGGCGGCAGTTCATCGAGCGGAACGCGAAGTACGTGAGCAATCTGGACGTCTAGGTGGGAGGCCAGGAAAGCGATCACGGTCTCCATCTTTTCCCGCCGCCTGGACTCTGCGTTGATATGGTCGGAATGGCATTCTGCGCACCGGTGATGAATTGCGATCCGGTGGCGTCGCCAGCCATGACAGCTATGCCGGGCCACCCCGGAGGGGTCGGGTCAGTTCCGATATAGGCAATCGTGGTGCCCTCCGGTGACCATTGGGGGACGGGTTCGCAGCATAGCACATGTCCACCTTGACCGAGTACGTTGCCCGCGACTGTGCTCACCGCGACAGCAAGGCGATTGGAAGCGAAGGACTGATAGGCGATTTTCTGCCCGTCGAATGACCAATCCGGCACCGTGTACTGGCTGCTCCCATCACACATCCCGTCCGTGCCACAATTCGCCGTCAGTGGGCGCGGATTCGAGCCATCGGCGTTAACCAGCCACACACCAGTCCCGTTGTCCACCGCGATGGTCTTGCCATCCGGCGACCACCTGGGGTTAAAGGTGTTGACTGGCATTTGAAGTTGCTCCTTATGGCTCCCGTCGTCGTCCATGACCCAAAGTGTCGCGCCAGCTGGCCCGATGAGGACGTAGACGATACGTCGGCCGTCGGGAGACCACTGCGGGGACTGCTCCGAGCCGGCCAGCGCGCTCAGCGCCCGCGTCCCACTTCCGGTTGCGTTGATCGTGTAAATGTCACAGTCGTCGAACGACGACAAGCACTGGCTGAATGCGATCCTCGAGCCGTCTGGCGACCACGCCGGGGCGTACACCACATCGAAAACTCTCACTGGGCCGGAGCCGTCCGCGTTGGACAGGTACAGCCCCGAAGTCCCGGTTCCGTTGTGCTCCAGGTAGGTCACGGCGATTCGATTTCCGTCGGCAGACCAGGCAAACTGCGCGGCGTACTCCCCCGCTATGCTGACCAGCTTCTCCTCCGAACCATCCGGTAAGATGGTATGTACCTCTGAACGGAAATCGGTTCCTTCGGTGAGGAATGCAATCTCGCGATTCGGCCGTGGCGCCGGACTCAGGACGGCAACCACGACGTCACCCCGGCCGGTTTCACTCTGGGCCGAGATGGTTGCGAGCCCCGGTGCGACGCCTTGCGCCATTCCACTCGCGGAGACTGTAGCCACGGCGGAAGCTCCGGTTGTCCAGGTCAGAGGACCGGCATCGACAGGAGCTCCGTTTGCGTCGGTCACCTGCGCCGCGAGCTGCATCGTATCGCCGGCGAACATGCTCGGACGCCGTGGAGTCACAGTGATGAGTGGAGCCACCGTAAGGACCGCGGATCCTGTTTTGCCGGCGGTGGTGGCGATAACCGTGGTCACTCCCAAACCGACCGAGACCACGCGGCCAGTTGCGGTGACAGTGGCGACAGTCGAATCGGAGCTGGCCCAGGTTACCGTGTAGCCGCTGAGTGGCGCGCCCGAAGAATCCCGCACGACGGCGCTGAGCTGGATGCTGAGGGCGAGAATCAGCGTGTCGCTAGGCGGCGTCACCGAGATCGACGCGGCAGGATCAAGGTTCGGCGCCACTGGATCAGACCCGCAGCCGAGCAAAGCAGCCAGGACGCCTGCCATTGCCCGCCCGAGCGCGGCAGCGACCGGCGAGCCGCCGGTGAACGTGAACGGGCTCGATGCGAAATCCCGCAACATGCTTGCTCCTTCGGAGAGTGCCCGGTGCCCCGGCAGTCTTGCTGTGCCTCGAGATGAGAAGATGCTGCGGGGCTAGTGAACGGGAGCGGAGCGGGTGCAATTCGTATGCCCCGGACAGGGACGGGCGGAGAAGACTAAGAGGGCGTCCTGTTCTACAGCCTCTCTGGCGGCCGGGGACGCGTCGCGCCGGGTCCCCAGTCATCGCCGAGGAAGCCATCTTCCGGCCGCTGATTCGGGTCCAGGTCGCGCACTTCCCGTTCGGCTGCCTCCAGCTCCTCGCGGTCGATCCCGTCATCATCGATGAGCCTGGGACCTGGATAGCTCCGGTCCCGGCTGAGCCAGAGTACCAGCGCAATCACCGCGACGAGCGCTACCAGCAAGGTTCCGACCGGTCCGCTGATTATCGGCATGATGATTACAGGGCGGTAACCCCGTCCGCCGTGACGCGGTGGGTAATGAGCGGAGTGAGCGTTCCTTTGTCCTCGATCACGATTGCCTCAGCAAGGGCAACCATACCCTTCTCGATACCAGTGCGATCCCGGGCAAACACCGATGCCAGTGGCTCGCCGGCTCGCACGGTCTGCCCCGGTTTGGCCGGAATGACGAAACCTACCGACGGATCGATCTCGTCCTCGATCGTTCGCCGGCCGCCGCCCAACTCGACGATTGCCTGGCCGATTCGACGAGGCTCCACCCGGGCGATCACACCGTCGCGTGCTGCCCCAAAGACCTCCACCTCCGCCGCTTGCGGCAACACGGAGGGATCCTCCAACACTGCCGGATTGCCGCCCTGGGCCTCGATCACCTGGGCGAACTTCTCCAGCGCCTTTCCCGATGTGATCGTCTCCCGCAGACGTCTGCGCGCGTCGGCGGCATCCCTCGAGGCTCCTACCAGCAGCAGCATCTCGACTCCGAGAGCGAAAGTGACCTCCATCAAGTCCTTGGGGCCCTCACCCCGTAGGCCTTCGATGGCCTCCTCGATCTCCAGAGCGTTCCCGCATGCGCGGCCGAGCGGCCGGTCCATGGCGGTAAGAAGCGCCACCGTGGGACAGCCGCGGGCGTGACCCAGCCCGATCATCGTTTTCGCCAGCTCGATCGCTCGGGCGGGATCGGGAAGGAACGCTCCACTTCCGGTCTTGACGTCCAGAACCAGGCCATCGAGGCCCTCCGCAAGCTTCTTGGACATGATGCTCGCTGCGATCAGAGGAATTGATTCGACCGTGCCGGTGACGTCACGCAAGGCATAGAGTCGCTTGTCGGCCGGCGCAATCTCCGGAGTCTGCCCCAACATGGCGCAGCCGAGCCGCTCAACCTGCGCCCGCGTCTCATTGAGTGTTAGTCCGGTGCGGAATCCGGCGATCGACTCCAACTTGTCCAAGGTGCCACCGGTGTGGCCCAGTCCCCGGCCCGACATCATCGGCACCGCCACGCCACAGCTCGCAACCATCGGCGCTAGAATCAGCGAGACCTTGTCACCCACGCCGCCGGTTGAATGCTTGTCCACTCGCGCCCGCGCCAAGCCATCGAACGAGAGCCGGGCTCCCGATTCGATCATGGCGTCAGTCAGCGCCGCAAGCTCCTCCGGCGCAAGCCCGCGCCAGACCACGGCCATGAGCAGGGCCGACATTTGATAATCCGGGACCCGTCCTGCGGTGTATTCCCGGATCAGCTCACTCCATTCTGCAGGCGCCAGAGAATGACCATCGCGCTTGTGCTGAATGAGTGATGGGATAACCATTCTCTGAACTCGCTTATGAGGTACCAGCCGGTGCTCAACGTTCTACGCGCAGTGCTGCTCTCCTGTGCTGCGGCAGCAGGCCCGCTCTCTGCCCAGAGTGTAGTGGAACATGTGGCCAAGGGTGTAGCGGCGAACCAGGCTCGTGATCCATATGCCGCCATCCAGCACTTCGAGGCTGCGCTGGCGCAGGACTCAGCCGACTACGAGGCCAACTGGCGCGCCGCGCTGACGGTCCTGGATCTGGTCGACCTGCTGCCCGACTCGCTTCGTCATGCGCGCCGGAACTCGATGTACGCATTGGCGGAGCGGTACGCCAAGCGGGCAGTGAGGGCCGACGCGATGGGGGCGGACGGCCATTTCGCGGTGGCGGCGACGATCGGCACCGGCGCACTGGTGCAACCGACGGACGCGCGAATCAGGCGCGCCACGATCGTCCGGCGGGAGGCTCTCCGTGCAATCTCGCTCAACCCCAGGCATGACGGGGCCTACCACATCCTGGGCCGCTGGAACGCCGAGATCATGCGGCTGACGGGCGTGAGTCGCTTTGTCGCCCGGAACTTTCTTGGCGCCGGGGTCTTCAAGCAGGCGTCCTGGGCGAAGGCGATCGCCTATATGAAAAAAGCGGTGGAGCTCGATTCAGGCCGGATCCATCATCACATGGAGCTGGCCCGGATCTACGCCGACCGCAAACGAGCCGCGGATGCAGAAGCAGAATTGCATCAGGTGGAGTCACTGCCTATCCGGGAGGCGGTTGACTCGATCCTCAAGCAACAGGGAGCCCAGCTGCGACGGAAGCTGGCACAGCGCTGATACGCCTAGTCCAGGGCTCTCTCGGCTCGCGCCCGGGCCCTGGCAAGCTCGGCTTTGATCCGACGCTGACGCCGTCGCAGCTCCTTCCGTGTGCGGTTGCCCGCGCGGTCGATTCCTTCGAGAGCGTCCCCCTGCAATGACCGGATCTTGCGGCTGAGGCGCCCGCGAGTTTTCTCACCGCGATCCGGGGCAAAGAGGAGCGCGAATCCAGCGCCCAGGAAGGCCCCGAACACAACTCCAGCGACAAACCCGGCAGTGCTTCGCTCCGACGAGGCCGTTCGGTCGCTTGCTGCCGGTTCTCCTTCTGGCAGGTCCTCGATTTTCATCTGTGTCTCCTTTTTCTCCAAGCTAGCTGGTATGCGGGTCCGCTGGTAAGCGGGTCACTGCCGGGGAGCACACAGATCGAAGCGGACGCAGAAACTGGATCAGATCCGCACCGACTACCTGAAATCGGGGCGAGGAACGCCGGCAATCCCGATTCCGGGGCCCCGGCCGCGACCACCGCACTTGCCTCCTCCCCGTCCCACCATCGTATGTCCCCCACTTCGGGGGAGATCGCCGCCGCGGTCCGCGCTGGGCGAAGGGCCACTGCTGGCCGGAATCAGCGTGACTGTCTTACCGGGCGGAAGCTCACGATCGTTTGTGGAGGAAGTTGGGCTGACTGGCTGGGATGCCGGCTCGGATGCAGCGAGACTGGGTACGGGCGCCACGACCTCCGCGAGGCGGACTGAAGACTTCCGGTCGCCCGAGGGGCGAGCCATCCGCCTGGCGGCAGGTGAACTGCGAGGCGCTCGGCGGTCGATGCCAGGCTGCTGTATCTCCACCGGCGAAGCGATCTTCGCTTCGGAGATATGGGTCACGAGTGTGAGATCGCGCTCGGGAATCTTGCCTGATTGGGGGCTCGAATCCGGCTGGCATCCCGCAGCGGCTCCAACCAGGATTGCGAGTTGCAGAAGAGGGACGGAACGCATGGATCCTCCAAGGTGGAATGCCCTGCCGCTCAGATAAGGACGCCTTGAGGCAGGCCCATTCACACGGACTGTATTCAACCACTGGGTTACCGGGGATGCGAAAAGCCGTTCCTCTGGTTGCACCTGCCTCAGACCGCTGGCGCTGGCCCAAGTCCTGCATTTACTTACTGCCCCCACCAATCAATAACAATCGTCGCGGGAGCACCCGCATGGGTGAGCTGGCGCAGGAACCGCGGGAGAGTCGCGGCGGCATGGACGCGGGACCCGGTCGGGACGCCGCGTGAGTGCACTGTCGATGTTGAGCCGCCTTCCCGCCGGCAGCGTGGCGTTCGTCACCGGCATTTACGCCGTGCTCTACCTGGTATGGGAGCAGAGCCACTGGGGCAGCGCGGAGCGCGACCTCATCGGCAACCTGGCGTTCATGCCGCTGAATCTGAGCGTGCTGACACTGTTCGCTCTCGCCTCGAGGCGCGAGGTTCTGGATCCCGGTGTGCGCCGTGCCCTCCGGCTGCTCGCGCTGGGCGCCGGGATGGTGTTCACCGGCAACGTGATCTCCACCTGGTACGTGACGGCGCTGGACGCGAACCCGCCGGTATCCTG
>DATFFX010000218.1:0-13348 GCA_035249825.1 Gemmatimonadales bacterium
GTTTCTGTTCGAGGGCCGCCGACGGATGAAACAGGCCGAAGGTGGTATCACCGAGATGCGGAAGAACGTCGATACCATGATTGTGGTGCCCAACGAGCGGCTGCTCGCCGTAGTCGGGAAGGGAATTCCGTTTCAGGAAGCGCTCAAGAAGGCCGATGAAGTCCTCCTCCACGCTACCCAGGGCATCGCCAGCCTGATCACCTCCACCGGCATCATCAATGTGGACTTTGCCGACGTCCGGACCGTCATGCAGAATGGGGGAGCGGCGCTGATGGGCACCGGAATCGGCCGAGGTGAGAACCGTGCCCTGGAGGCCGCCCAGCAGGCCATTTCCAGCCCGCTGCTCGACAACATCTCCATCGCAGGCGCAATGGGTGTTCTCATCAACATCATCGGTGGCGACGATCTCACGCTCGGTGAGACGACCCAGATCAATGACATCATTCATGACGCGGTAGGAGACGACGCGGAGATCATCTTTGGCGCCGGGAATGACCCTGCCATGCACGGCGAGGTCAGAGTGACCGTCATCGCCACTGGTTTTGACCGGCCGGTCAGCACCGAGCAGCCCCTGGGACGGGTGTCGGGTGCAGCCAGCGTGATCAACTTTCCTTCCCAGAGACAACGGCCTGCAACGCCGGCTGCGCAGGCAGTCCCGGCCATCACGCGTTCCCAGCCGAGGATTCATCAGACGCCGGCTTCCGGCACCCCCTCGGACGTACCTGAGATGGAGATTCCGACGTTCATACGTCGGCAGATGGATTGATGCGTCGCGAGCTCTACCTGTCGGTAGCGTTGCTGGTAGTTGGCGCGGCCGGCTTCTTTGGACTGAGCGGGAGCTGGCCATGGCAGCGCCTCCCGGCCACGGTGGCAGAGCCTGCTCCGGCACCGCCCCCGGCAGAGACCTTTACCGAAACAATGGATACCATGCAGCGGGGCGAGACTCTCTCTGATCTTTTCGCCCGCCACAATGTGGCCGGTATCGACTTTCACCGACTGGACCCCGCGCTTTCCCTGAACCCCCGCAGACTTCGGCCCGGCCTGGTCTTCAGCTTCCGCCGGAATGCCGGTGACTCCGTGCCCTCACGAGTGGTGGTACGCACCACGCCGGAACAACGGGTCACCTTCCAACGCATCTCCCAGGACTGGAACGCCGAGGCCGAGCCGATTCGCTGGATGCCCCAGGAGATGCGGATCGAAGGCGCGATCGATAACTCTCTCTATGAAGCGCTGGATGCGGGCGTCAAGGACGAGCAGCTCGATAGCGGCAACCGCCAGAGGCTGGCCTGGGATCTGGCAGACGTCTATGCCTGGGAAATCGACTTTACCCGGGATATCAGACCCGGCGACCGGTTCCAGGTCGTCTTCGAGCGGCTGGTATCGGAGGACGGTGAGGTGCGCTTCGGCCGGGTTCTCGCCAGCGATCTCACCATCTCCGGCAAGAGTCTGACCGCATTTCGATTCACCCCATCGACGGCGAAAAGCGCGCTGTACTTCGACAGGGACGGCGGATCACTCCGCCGCGCGTTCCTGCGCGCCCCGGTGGAGTTTCGCCGAATTTCCTCCAACTTTGCCCGCGCCCGGTTCCACCCGGTGCTCGGCCGGGTGCGCCGGCATGAGGGCACCGATTACGCCGCTCGTCCGGGCACTCCGATCATGGCCGCGGGGGACGGTGTAGTCCTTCGGGCAGGCTGGGCAGGAGGATATGGAAACCTTATCGAGCTTCGGCACCTGAACGGTATCACTACCCGCTATGGGCACCTCCGTGGCTTCGCCAGACAGATACGCCGGGGCCGGCGAGTCGAACAGGGACAAATTATCGGTTATGTCGGCTCTACGGGACTGGCCAGTGGCCCCCACCTGCATTACGAGTTCCGCATCAACGGCGTAGCGAAAGATTCGCGACGGGTCAAAATCGGAGGCGGCGCACCGGTTCCCAAAGCCGACCTCCCCGGATTCGAACAGGAACGTGACCGACTGATGGCCATGCTTGGCCAGCCCTCCGGCGTCGCAACCGCACCCGACGCGATCGCCCAGCAAGCCGCCGAAACCTCCAAGCGGTGGTTGCCGTAGCGCTCGAGTAGTGGATCTCCTCCCCGCCATCGACATTCGAAATGGCCGCGTCGTTCGTCTGACTCAAGGCGAACAGTCGCGGCAAACCGTTTATGGGGAAGACCCCATCGCTGTTGCCGAGCGATTCGCGGCGGACGGCGCCCGCTGGCTCCATGTAGTCGACCTGGATCGTGCCTTCGGCACGGGCGAAAATCTGACTGTGGTGCGTCAGGTCGCCCGACGGATGGCCTCTGCGCTACAACTTCAGCTCGGTGGCGGGCTGCGTAGCGCGGAACTCATCCACGAGGCTCTGGATCTGGGCTTTGCCCGTGTCGTCGTCGGCACTGCGGCCGTCTCAGACGTTGGGTTCGTTCCTGCCCTGCTGCAAACCATCGACTCCAAGCGCCTCGCCGTAGGTATCGATGCCCGCGATGGTATGGTGGCGGTACGAGGCTGGACCGAGACATCCACTACTCGCGCGGAGGAGCTGGCCCGGCGGGTGGTGGATAGCGGGATCCAGACTCTGATCTACACCGACATCACCCGGGACGGGATGCTCAGCGGTCCCGACCTGGCTGGTGCGCTGGTATTGCAGCGGACCGGTGGCCGTGTAGTTGTGAGTGGCGGTATCGCCGGCGTTGCAGACATTGAAGCGGCGTGTCGGGCAGGGCTCGACGGCGTCATCGTGGGGCGGGCTCTGTATGCTGGGCGAATGACGGTTCCCGAGGCGATCCAGGCTGCGGCATGCTCTTCATCCTCGTAGCGCTCGCCGCGTTTGGGTTGGCGGCGCTCACCTATCTGGGACTCGAGCGGCTCGGCTGGCGTGCCTGGGTTCCACTCCTGTGCCGCGGCATCGCCTGGGCAGCACTCGGCCTCCTGCTGATTAACGTGAGCTGTCCGGTGGCGGGAGCTCCGCTCCAACCGTTGGTTCTTCTGGATGCATCGCTCAGCATGAGCGCGGCCGGCGGCCGCTGGTCGGAGGCCAGAGACTCAGCGGCGCGTTGGGGCGAGTTGAGGTACTTCGGCGATGAGCGGGCGAGCGCTGATTCAAGCCCTACTCGCGGACGATCGTTGCTGATGCCCGCTTTGCTGGCAGCGTCGGCTTCCGATCGGCCGCTGATCGTTGTCACCGACGGCGAGATCGAAGATCGGACTGAGATCCCCGCCGATCTGCTCGACCGCACCACGATCAGAATTTTTTCCCGGATTCCGCAGCCTGATCTGGCAGTCACCCGAGTCACCGGACCTGATCGGGTGAGCTCCGGCGACTCCATTCCGCTGGAGGTGGAAGTACAAGCAGTCGGCGGGAACACGCAGGACAGCATAGCGGTCGAAGTGCTGTCCGCAGACAAGCGGTTGGCTCTCAGAACGCTGCGGCTCCGGGGGGCGACCGGAGGAAGGGCTCGGATTGTTATCCCCTCTGCAGTCCTGCCAGCGGGCGACCAGCTGCTTCGGGTGACCCTGCCCAACGCAAAAGACGCCGAGCCCAGGAACGACACCCGGCTTCATTTTGTCAGGGTTGCAGAAACGCCTGGGGTGGTGTTCCTGGCGTCGCCTGCCGATTGGGACAGCCGCTTTCTGTATCGCACGTTGCTCGACGTAGCCCAGCTCCCGGTTCGGGGCTACGTACGATTCCACGGTGACAGATGGCGGACCATGAGCGATCTGCGCGCCGTGTCGGCCGATGGGGTTCGCCGCGCCGCCCGAAGAGCCGACCTGCTGATTCTCAAGGGCGGGGTGGGGGCATTTGCCGCGGGATCCGCAGCGCGAGGAATCTGGAGGTGGCCCAGTGGAGAGGGCGGTGAAACTCAGATTCCCGGTGACTGGTATCTCTCCGAATCCGGCGCCTCGCCTCTTGCGGGTGCGTTCCTGGGTCAGCCCGTCGATTCATTTCCACCGTCCGTGCTTCTCACGCCAATGCCAAGCGGGGCGCGGGACTGGGTAGCTCTATACGCCCGGCTCGGACGGCGGGGCCCGGAGCGACCGGCAGTGTTCGGCCGGCAGGAAGGTCGCGTTCGCCGAGTTACGGTAGCGGTCGAGGGTCTCTGGCGCTGGTCGTTTCGGGGTGGGTCGAGCGAACAAAGCTATCGCTCGTGGGTAGCCTCAACGGCCAGCTGGCTGCTGGGCGGAACTGACTCGGCGCAAGGGGTGACCCGGCCGATACAGCCGGTCGTTGCAAACGGCCGCCCGGTTGTCTTCGAGTGGCTTGGATCCGGACCCGCGCTTCCTCAGCCAATCGCCTGGTCGAGCTCTGCCGGGCAGGCCGCCGACACGCTCAACTTCGATGGCGATGGACGGGCGTCGGTTTGGATGCCGCCGGGGGAATACACCTACCGGCTGCAGGACGGTGCTGCCGGGACGGTGGCCGTGGAGCAGTATTCGGACGAGTTTCTTCCCCATCCGGTATCGCTGGAACCGGGAGAGGGGAGGACCGTTCAGCCGGGGACGCGCAGTACGGCGCGCGATTGGCTTTGGCTGTTTGGAATTTGTGTGCTGGCCCTCTCCGGCGAATGGCTGGCCCGCCGCCGCCTCGGGCTGCGCTGACGTGATAGATTCCTGCGCATGAAACCAGTCAGATTGGGTGGGATCGAAAAGCAGAGTCTCTGGTCGCGGATCAAGCAGATCGCACTGACGGATGTCGGCGCGCTCATGCGGGGCCTCAACGCGGATGATCTCGAGAATCTCGAGCGGGTGCTGATAGAAGCAGACTTCGGCGTCCCGGCCACAGTCGAGCTGGTCCAGGCGCTGGAGGACGAAGTCCGGCGCGGGAAGCTGAAGACCGAAGCAGACCTCAAGACCGCACTCCGAACCCGTCTCAGCGCCATGCTGGCTGGACCGGAAAACCCCGGCTCCATCGCACGGATGGAACCCGGACCTACCATCGTTCTTCTGGTGGGGGTCAATGGTACCGGGAAGACCACCACGGCAGCGAAGCTGGCCTGGCGACTGCAGCAGGAAGGCCGGTCGGTACTGCTGGCAGCCGCGGACACCTATAGAGCCGGTGCTATTGCTCAACTACAGATCTGGGCGAATCGTCTTGGGCTGCCCTGTGTGGCCGGCGCGCCTGGAGGAGACCCCGCTTCCGTGGCCTACGATGCCATCGATGCTGCCTTGTCACGGGGGCGGGATACCGTGATCATCGATACGGCGGGCCGGCTCCATACCCAGGAAGGGTTGATGGACGAGCTGCGTAAGGTAGTCCGCGTCATCGGCCGGCGACTCCCGGGCGCTCCGCATGAGACCCTGCTGGTGCTTGATGGCACTGTGGGACAGAACGCAATCCAGCAGGGTAAGCTCTTTTCCCAGGCGGTTTCTCCTACCGGCATCGTGGTCACCAAGCTCGACGGCAGCGCTCGAGGCGGTGCCGTTGCGGCAGTCCGGCGCGAGCTGTCATTACCGGTCCGATTCATCGGATTGGGTGAGTCGGTGGAGGATCTGGCGGCTTTCGATGCCGAGCGTTTCGCCGAGAACCTCCTGACGGAAACAGCGGTCGAGGCCTCCTAACCCGGATGGCGCCGCCCGCCGCATCGGCAGCCCGCCTGGACACCCCGGTCAAATTCCTCAAAGGAATCGGAGAGCGGCGCGCCGAGTCGCTCGAGCGCCTGGGCATTCGCACGGCGCGCGATCTTCTGTGGCACCTGCCCCACCGCTATGTGGACGCCTCCACGGTCACTCCACTCACCAAGGCCCAAGTCGGCCAGGAAGTAGCCTGCGTGGGGAGGGTCGTGGCGAAGGGTGTACTCCCCACCCGGCGCGGTCTCCGAATCTTTCATGCAGTTCTCCGCGATGACAGCGGTGTTCTCGAGTGCGTCTGGCCAGGGCAGCCGTTCCTCGATCGGTCCATTGCGATTGGCCAGACGCTGCTCGTCTCGGGTCCCGTTCGGTTCTACCATGGCCGCCAGATGGCTCCCCGCGAATACGTGATCCTGGCCGACGCCGACAGTGATGCCGACCCGCTCACGGCGGGGAAGGTCCTCCCGGTTTATCCCGCTACAGAAGGTCTCAGTCATAAAGTCATCCGTTCGTTGATCGACCGGCATCTCGACCGGCTGATCTCGTTATCCGAGGATGGCTTGCCCGAATCTCTGCGGCGGGCGCTCGACCTTCCGCCGCTGGGTGACGCGCTGCGGGCGGTTCACCGGCCTGCATCGGCGGACGAGGCGGAGCGAGGAAGGCGACGTCTCGCGTTCGACGAGTTGTTCGATCTCCAGCTGATGCTGATCCGCGCACGCGCGGTGGCCAAGCGTCACAGGACCGGAGTGGCTTTTACCGTCAAGCGGCAACTCACGACCAGGCTCAAGCAACACCTGCCCTGGGAGCTCACGGACGACCAGCAGCAGGCATTGCGAGAGATCACCGCGGACATGACCGCTCCAGATCGAATGCACCGGCTGCTCATGGGCGACGTGGGAACCGGTAAGACCGTGGTCGCGCTGTTCGCCATGCTGCTGGCGGTGGAGAATGATTTCCAGGCAGCGCTGATGGCTCCTACGGAGCTGCTGGCAGAGCAGCACGGTGCGACCCTGGAAGCGCTGCTCGCAGCCCTGGACATCAAACCCGAGCTCCTGCTGGGTCGCCAGACAGCATCCGAGAAAGCGGCAGTTCGAAAGCGCATTGCCGCGGGGCAGGCCCGGGTTATCGTGGGCACGCATGCGCTACTGCAGGAGAGTGTCTCGTTTCAACGGCTGGGACTGGTCGTGATAGACGAGCAGCACCGGTTTGGTGTCGAGCAGCGTGCCGCGCTCATCGGAAAGGGCACGGCTCCTGATGTCCTGCTGCTGACTGCCACCCCAATTCCGCGCTCACTGGCGTTGACCCTGTACGGCGACCTGGATGTGTCCACTCTGCGCCAGCGCCCCCCCGGCCGAGGCACCGTGCGCACCGCGGTTCGCAGCACTGCACAGCGTGAACGCGTCCTCGAGTTTGTCCGGGCCGAATGCGAGCAGGGAAAGCAGGCCTACATCGTATTGCCCGTGATTGAGGAATCGGAGCGTGCCGACCTTCGGGCAGCAACCACCATGGCCCAAACTCTCTCGGCCAAGTGGGCGGAGCTACGGGTCGGCCTGGTGCATGGGCGGCTCAAGGTCGACGAGCGCGATGCCGTGATGCGGCGTTTTCGTTCCGGACAGCTCGATGTGCTGGTGGCTACCACAGTGATCGAGGTGGGCATAGACGTTCCGGACGCCACCATCATGTTGATCGAGCATCCCGAGCGCTTCGGTTTGGCGCAGCTGCATCAGCTGCGGGGCCGGATTGGTCGCGGGGCCGAGGAGAGCTATTGCATCCTGCTCGCCGACAACACGACGTTGGACCGGCTGCACGGCTTTGCGGCGACTCAGGATGGATTCAGGATCGCGGAGCTGGATTTGGCGGAACGGGGGATGGGTGATCTCATCGGAGCCCGGCAGTCGGGCGGGTTCGAGGTGCGCCATGCGCAACTACCTGCAGATGCCGACCTGCTGGCCAGGGCGAGGGAATTAGCCATGAAGGTCATTGCGGCCGATCCTGCGTTGCAGCGTCGTGAGAATCAGCCGATGCGCGAGAGGGCGGTCGCCCGATATCCGCGTGCGGTGGAGTTGTTCCGGGTGGGCTAAGGTGGTACGGCGGGCGGCCGGGTGATTATGGCCGGTGGTGGGGTGGCTGACATCATTGGAGGTGGTTTACCACAGAGGCACAGAGGGATCGCCTAACCCCTGCACTCACGATATCCTGGGTGCGGCCATCGAAGTGCATCGCAGGCTGGGTCCCGGGCTCCTGGAGTCAGCGTATGAGATGTGCCTATGTCGAGAGTTGCATTTACGTGGTGTCAATTTTCAAGATCAACTCGCTCTACCAGTGCATTATCGAGGCCTCAAGTTGGACTGCGGTTATCGGCTAGACATTCTGGTTGAAGGGTCGGTGATCGTAGAAGTGAAAGCGGTGGGCAAAGTGCTGCCGGTTCATCGTGCACAAGTATTGACATACTTGAAACTGACTGGCCTACGGCTAGGGCTTTTGATCAACTTCAACGTCGATGTACTTCGGCACGGAGTCTCTCGTATGATCAATGGGTGATGCTGCTTCAATTTGTAGACGGTACCCTCTGTGCCTCTGTGGTGAAAACTCCATTTTAGATGATCTCATTACCCGGGCATTCAATCAGCCGCATCAGAACGCCAGCCGTAACCCCAAACCGGTGCCACCCGCACGTAGACTGCGGACCTCCGGCTCGAATGGAATGTTGTCCGGCCGGTCCTTGGGGCGAGCAAGCTCCCATATGAAGAGCGCGGCCGAGCCCACCAGCGCCGTTTCACCGCCGATGAGCCACAGTCGCGCGCGACGGTCATGACTGAGTGAGGTCTGATACAGGTCCTCGATGGCGGGATCGGTGTAGCTGCCGTCCGGCCCCAGGTCACAGCGCTCCCTCAGTTCAGTGCAGTGCGCTTCGAGGGCATCGAAAACATCCTCCGCACGATCGTGCGCCCGTACCGCCAGATAGTTCATTCCGATTGCACCTGCCAACAGCGCCCACTTGCCATACTTGACTGCGGGGCTAAGTCCCTGAGCCTCGGCCTGACTTGCTAGTGTGAACAGAACGCTCAGCACGAAGAAGATCCGCTTCATCTGCGGTACCGGTGCAGGTCGCCATTGCCACCGATGGTGAGGAGACCGTCGGTAAGAGGAATCGGGCCCAGCTCCACCGGCCGCCAGACCCGTACGCGCCAGCTCTCGCTTCCATCGGACCTCAGCGCGCGTATGGTCCCATCGGCCCCGCCAAGCAGAATGTGCTGGTGCGCAACGGTCACCGGAGCAGTGACCGGCCAGTCCAGCCTCGCGATCTGCTTTGCACTGGGCTCGGAACCAGGATCGAGGCGGTACACCGAGCCGATCCGGGTAGCGAGGAATAGGGTGTCGCCTAATGCAACTGGTGAGGCGAGGACCGGGGCGTCCACCGTCAAGGACCAGATACGCTGTAGATTCGCGGGGTCGATCGAAACCAGTTGGGAGTCGGCAGTTCCCGCAACGAGCGCGCCGCGGTAAGGGACCCAGGATGACAGGATAGCGCCAGGAGATGCCACCCGATGGCTGATTCGGCCGTCGGTGAGCGACAGGCGAAAGAGTGAGTCCGTGGTCGATACCAGGAGGCCTCCGGTTCCCGCCGGCATCGCGGCACCGCGCGCCGTTCCGACTCGCCGTCGCCAGCGAATCTTCCCAGTGCGGGGATCCAGGGCCAGAACTTCGCCGCGCTGGGTTTCGGCTATGAGCAACCCACCGATAACCGCGAGGGGCGCGGCGACCGGATCCGCGGAGACGCGCCATATGTTTTTGCCCTTGTTGGTGTCGAGCGCGTGGACTCGTCCTTCAGGGCGGGAGGTGGCCACGAAGATGGTGTCGCCCGAGAGCAGCACGCCACCCACGATCATGCCGGAGAGCCGCGCAGACCAACGCACCTCGCCGCTTGCGAGATCTACCGCGTAGACTTTCCGATCCATGCCGCCGGCATACAGAGTGTTGCCTTCCACCTCGACGTTCCCGGATAGCTTGCGCCCAGCCCGCACCGTCCAGAGCTGGACCGGCGCATTCCCGGCGGCGCTGGCCGCGAGCGGTGCAGGCGGTGGCCGGAAGTTGACGCAGCCTGCGTTGACGCTTCCCATGAGCAACGCTAGACTCAACGCTCCTCGGTGTAATCTCATTCTCCCATCGGACATGGCATGGCGGCAGTAGAGATCAAGGGGCTGGGCGCGCACGCCGGTGAGACGGTCACGGTCCGCGGCTGGGTCGTTACCACCCGTTCGAGTGGCAAGATTGCCTTTGTGGTCGTGCGTGATGGATCGGGAACGGTGCAAGGGGTCCTATCCAGGAAAGAGGTTCCCGCCTCGACCTGGGCGGCCTTCGAATCGCTCACCCAGGAAACCAGCGTCAGCATTACGGGGACCGTACGGGCCGAGCCCCGGTCGCCAGGTGGTTATGAGCTGGGGCTGCAGGACGTAGAGGTGCTCGGGACCAGCCCTGACTATCCGATCACTCCTAAAGAACATGGGACGACTTTCCTCTTCGAGCATAGACATCTGTGGCTCCGAAGCCGGCGTCAGGCCGCAGTTGCCAGGGTCCGTCACGAAGTCGTGCAGGCCATCCGCGACTTCTTCTATCAGCGCGATTTCATCCTGATCGATACTCCGATCCTGACCGGGGCCATCGGCGAGGAGGCGGGTAATCTCTTTGCCACGAAGTACTTCGATCTTGGTGAGGCATACCTGGCCCAGACCGGGCAGCTCTATGTCGAGGCGGCGGCCGCGGCACATGGAAAAGTCTACTGCTTCGGGCCGACGTTTCGGGCGGAGAAGTCGAAGACCCGCCGGCATCTAACCGAGTTCTGGATGGTCGAACCAGAGGTGGCATTCAACGATTCCGACGCGAACATGCGACTCCAGGAAGAGTTCGTGAGTTACGTGGTCAGCCGGGCGCTGGATCGGCGGCAGGAGGAACTCAAGGAGCTCGAGCGCGACATCCTGCCCCTGGAGCGAGTAGCTGCTCCGTTTCCCCGGGTGTCCTACACCGATGCCGTCGCCCGGCTCAACGCTCTCGGCTCCGATATTACATGGGGCAACGATCTCGGTGGCGACGACGAGACTCTCCTCGCTCGTGAGTACGACCGGCCGGTCTTCGTGTACAACTATCCGAAGCGGGTGAAGGCGTTCTACATGAAGGAGAACCCCGATGACCCCAGGACGGTGCTGAACAACGACTGCCTAGCACCGGAAGGCTTCGGCGAGATCATCGGCGGGTCTCAACGGGAGGACAGCTACGACAAATTGCTTGCCCGCATCAACGAGCACGGTCTCGATCCCGAGGTTTATCGCTGGTATCTCGACCTCCGCAAGTACGGTACGTTCGTCCACTCAGGTTTCGGCCTGGGTGTCGAGCGCACTGTCGCGTGGATCTGCGGGATCCCACACATCCGGGAAGCCATCGCCTTCCCCCGGCAGATTCACCGGCTATATCCGTAAGCCAATGCCGTGAACGGTAAACGGCACGGTAAACTGGAACTGGTTCTACTGTTCACCGTTCACTGTTCACGCATTTTTGACCTCGTTCCAGAGTCCATCCAGCACATCCAAACCAGCCGAGGTCACATCGATCCCGCGCTGGACAGCCAATTGCTCGATCGTTTGAAAACGCTCACGAAACTTCCGGTTAGCCCTGTCGAGCGCGGGGCCCGCCGGCACACCGGCTTTCCGGGCGAGGTTTACCACCGCAAACAGGAGGTCGCCCACTTCGTTCAGCAACTCTTCGCTGGGATGCGGGCCAGGCGCATTCGGATCGCTACCGTGCCCCACCGGGGAGAAGGCTGCCCGGTGCTCCAGCTCCGCTTCAACTTCGGCAAGCTCTTCTCTGACCTTCGCCAGCGGTCCTGATATATCGGGCCAGTCAAAACCGACGGAAGCGGCGCGCTCTTGCAGCCGCGTCGCCATCAGAAGTGGTGGCAGAGTAGGAACCAGTCCCCCAAGAACGCTGCCCATTCGTTCCCGCCGCTTGATCTGCTCCCACGGCTGGGCCTCACCCAGGTCGAACAGGTGCGGATGACGGCGTCGCATCTTCTGTTCGAGCTCATCGGCCAAGTCTGCAGGCTCGAACTCACCTGACTCCTCTGCCAGGACCAGTTGAAATGCCAGATGAAGCAGCAGATCACTCAGCTCTCCCCGAATTCGTTCGGGATCTCCTTCAGCCAACGCCTGGTCCAACTCGAGCGCCTCCTCGATCAGATATGGGCGGAGTGTCTCCCGTGTCTGTGCTCGATCCCAGGCACACCGCTTCCGGAGATCACGAACGGTTGCCATCGCACGTTCAAGCGCTGAATTGTCTTGCATCTACCCCCCGCGACGAATATCATACGCCGGCTCACCCATGACCTCTTCCCCCGAGATCACACGCGCCTGGGTGGATATCGACCTGGTCGCGTTGACTGCTAACGCCCGAACAGTAGCCAATCTGTCCGGCGGCCGACTGTTGCCGATGGTCAAAGCTAACGGCTACGGATTAGGCGCGGTGGAGGTCGCTCGCACGCTCGAGACTCTGGATCCATGGGGCTTCGGTGTCGCGACGGTAGACGAGGGTGCGGTGCTGCGCGCTGCGGGTATTACGCGGCCGATCCTGGTGCTCACGCCTCTGATTCCCCAGTGGACCGACCGGTACCTCAAGCTCGAGCTGCGTCCATCGATCGGGGACATCGCCGCGCTGGAAAGCTGGACCGGGCGCAGCGGGCGACCGTTTCATGTGGAAATCGACACCGGTATGAGCCGCGCCGGGGTGCGTTGGAATGATCGTGTTACCCTCGCCGGGCTGGCCGCGCTGCTGGAGAGGGCAGAGGGATGGGAGGGTGCCTTCACGCACTTTCTCGCGTCAGAGTCCGACGTATCGGCCACCCAGCGTCAATGGGATCGTTTCCACGACGCGCTGCGTGTGCTGCCCCGGCGGCCGTCGCTGATCCACGCGGCGAACAGTGCAGCCTCTTTGCGAGGCAAGGCATTCGCGGGAGACCTCGTCCGTCCGGGCATTTTCCTGTACGGTGGTGTTGCTGGAAGTGTGAATCCGCGGCCAGTTGCTGCCTTGAGGGCTCGCGTTGTGGCCACTCGCACGATCTCATCGGGAGATACCGTTGGGTACGGGGCTACCTGGCGAGCCGACCGGCAGGTCAACGTGGCTACGGTGAGTGTGGGGTATGCTGATGGTTTTCCCCGAGGAAGTCCAGCTGAAGGTCCGGAGGGATCACGGCGTGAGATCGAGCTGAACGGCACCCTGGTTCCGGTGGTGGGGCGAGTCACGATGGATATGTGCATGGTGGCTATCGAGGAAGGCGTAGTGCCGGGTGACATTGCGACGGTGTTTGGGGGAATGGTTTCACTCGACCGGCAGGCTCAGGCTGCCGGCACGATATCCTACGAGCTGCTCACTCGCCTGGGACCGCGAGTCGCTCGCCGCTACGGGAGATCACCATGAATCCTCACTTTGCTTCGCTCGTGCTGGGCCTGGCCCATCAGGCGGAGGCCGCGCTCGGGGGAGAGTTGCCTCCCGGAGCGGAGGGCGTTGCGGATACGCGCTCACTGGCACAAACCCTGATCGATACGCTTGGCATGTTGGCCGAGAAGACTTCGGGCCACCTGGAACCCGATGAAAAGCAGCTGCTGGATCAGGCGGTCACCTCGTTGCGTTTCCGCTATGTGCAGACCATGCCGAAAAACTGATGCGTCGCGCAGCGATCATCGTTCTTGACGGCGTTGGTATCGGGCAGGCACATGACGCGCAGGCCTATGGCGAT
>DATFFX010000219.1:0-2679 GCA_035249825.1 Gemmatimonadales bacterium
GGCAGCCGCACCGGGGCTATGTGGCTCCGGGTCGGGTGCTTCGCTCGGAGCACTTTGATTTCCGCGGTGGAGCGGATGCCTCGGAGTCCCATTCTGACCACCACGGCCGGAGACAGTACCCGGCGTGAGAGCATAATGACAGAAGGCGAAATCGCAGAACTGAAGGCGGCCGTGGAGCGGGCGCATCACTGCCCGGCAACGTACCGGGCACAGGAGCGAGTGCGGGAGCAGCACCAGTTGTTCGAGGTAGCCGTGTTCGATATTCTGGGGCATCCACGGGCGTTGGTCTGCTATGCCTGGTTCGCGCTCACGGGGGGGAGCAACCAGCGGCGACCGGTTACCGTCCTCCGGGAAGGCCCGATTCACTCTTCTCTTGACGCGGTCCGCTTCTCCCTGGAGGAGGGCTGACGCCGCACTCGCCGCATCAACTCGAGGAACTCGGCTGGGTCCGGCAGACTCAGTTTCCTCGCTTTGGCAGCCTCCCTGATTCGCCTTTGAATGCTCCGCCGCTCGGCAACCGAGTACTTCGCCGCGTTGCTCGGCTGATGGATGTAGGCCCAGGCCGCCTTGATCCGGCCCGGCGTGTCGATGGGATACTTCTTGTTCGTAGGATCGGCGAAGAGGGTGTCGCCATACTTGCGCCGCCCCTCCGCTGGATCGGCGTCTCGCCGTCGATGGATTCGCTTATTGGGTCGGGCCATTCGCGAAGTCCTCCGGTGCAGGTGGCCGGAACACCAGATCAAACGCCAGAAAAATGGTTTTGGAAAAAGGATAGAAGAGGAAGGGAACTACGATCATCAGAACGAAGCCGCCATACAGCAGCAATTCCCAGGGCGGCGTCGGCCAGGTGTATGCCAGCACGCCGAGAAAGATGGCCGCAAAAATCAGCTCGGCGGCCACGATGTTGAACATGTAGGCGCCAACCTGGTAGCCCTCTTCACCCCGCTCCAGCCGTATGCCGCAGACGGGGCAGCGCTCTCGCATGAAGAGCCAGCGCCGAAAAACGGGCTTTCCTCCGCAGTTGGGACAGCGCAGCCGGAGAGCCCGCCAGAACAGGAGGACCGCTCGCCCCCAGGACGTTTCCATGCCGAGAGTATAGCGGGAATGCGGGGTGGGGAATGGGCCCGGCGCGACTCGAACGCGCGACCTCTTGCTCCGGAGGCAAGCGCTCTATCCAACTGAGCTACGGACCCTGTATGGGAGGAGAAAAGTGGCTGGCTGGCAGGGTTTCCGCAACTTTTAATCCGTCCCGTTCTGGTTGGACCGGTGCGATTCACAAGCCGACTATGTCGGACTGGAACTTGCTCGGTTCCACCTCACCTTGCCGATTGCATTTCCCGGTCGACCGAGTCTAGCCGGAAGTCGACGGCTTCCATCCGCCGTAGGCCGGATTAACATCGAAGTTGACAGCCCCGATTCTGACTGGGCAGCTTCGATTCGGAAGTTAATGGAAGCTGTCTCGAAGATGGTCGGACTGACGGAGGGAGTTTGCAATGGTTGGCCGATTCTAGGTACCAGATGGCACCTCGTACATTGAGTGTCCCGTTGAAAGGGTTTGGTTCCCCGCCTACCATGGCCCACGTGGAGGTCGAAAGCCTGACCTTGCAGCAGCGGGTCATTCGTTCCCTGACGATTGTCGCCGCGGGTACCGCGCTAGCGGTGGTCGCCCTGCCGATCCCGCTGGTGCACTTCGTTCTGGTTCCGGCTTCTCTGATCCTGGGCCTGGTCATCGGAATGAACCGGTTCCGCCAGCGGGAGATCTTTCTCCTGGCTCGAGGATCCTGTCCCTTCTGCGGGACCGAGCAGCTGCTGGGCCTGGCCGGCCGAGCCTTTCGGCTGCCGCGCCAGGTGTACTGTAAGAATTGCAGACGGGCGCTGGACCTCGGAGGAGAGCAGGGCTAGGCCGTGGCAACCATCCGGTGGCGTACCCCGTGCTCCGGGGTGACTCTGCCGGGCTTCCACACGGAGTCGCCGTCAATGTTCTCGGGAGCGGCCACCCCCAACCAGTCCAGCATGGCAGGAAAGAGGTCAACAGTGCGCAGCGTGCGCGCCGGCAGAGCTTGGTTGGCCGAGACGGGGGTCTGCATATGCACCCGAATCATGCTGCCGTGTCCGGAGCGATGCTCGGGGACTTCGAAGCGCGCCCGGTAGTCATACCCTTCAGGAGCCACGACCAGCAGATCCCCCGAGCGGTGGGTGCGGAACTGATCGAACAGATGGAACACCGCGTCAGGGAACGGACCATTCCAGGTCCTTTCCAGCCAGTCGCGTGACGAGGCACTCCAGTTGCAACCCAGGAGCAGCGGATCGCCGCTCCGAATCTCGTAGCTGATCACATCGTCGGTCCGGACCAGCCGAGCATCGCCCTTGCGGCTGCCGATCCAGACTCCGCCCTCCTCCGACTCGGCCGCCAGGAATGCGACTGCCGGCTCCTGTTTTAGGGCCGCCACTATGTCCTTGCCGGCACCGAACGTGTCGGCTCGGCCCAGCCGCTCTATCGGCCAGCGATTCGAGCGTGGCTTGCCGGGGCGGGCGTAGATCATGGCGGAGCCGTTGCCCGCCACCATCACCGCGGCCCGGGGGCTTCGCTCCCACAATACGGGATGGGCCAGGGTAGGCACCCCATGGGCCCGGAGCCAGTCTGCCAGATCGAGATGGGTGTGCACCGGCGAGGCCCCA
>DATFFX010000220.1:0-6226 GCA_035249825.1 Gemmatimonadales bacterium
ATACGCATGGGCACGCTCCACAAGGGAAATAAAAAAACCCCGCCAGCTGGGCCGGCGGGGCATCGATGATCCGGGCGGAAAGTGCTAGCGCACTCTACCAGCACCGGACGCGAATCGAGCCGCGCCGGCATCGGTAAAGAAGAACCAGTAGCTGTACCCGGGAGTCATGGAGCGAACCTACGGCCTGCAGCGGAGGATTGTCAAGGGCATGCAGCTTATCTTGTTCACGTGATTCGCTCCGACCGCATTACCGCGAGCCTGCTGGCTCTCATATTCCTGGGGCCCACTGCCGGCTGGGGACAGGGATTACCTGCATTTACTCCGCTCAACCCCGTCGCCAGTTCCCGCAGCGGCGTGTACTTCGAACCCTTCCGGGATCGCATCCCCGGACGCTGGAGCACCGCCGTCGCTCTGGACTACGCCAGTGTAATCGAGCTCAACCAGACCGGCCCGGCGGACTATGTACTGGATTCGGAAATCCTCCGCATGAACTTCAGCGTAACCCGGGATCTGAGCTCGCGGGCTTTCGTGCAGATCGCCGCTTCGCTCGGCGGTGCCTATCCCGGCTTTATGGACGGATTCCTCGATTGGTATCATGGCAAGCTGGGAATCCGCGTCGGAGAACGAGAGCAGCGTCCCCAGGATCGATTCTCCTATGTGATCACGCTTCCAGACGGACGTCATATCACGCGGTCCAGGAGTGCTCTCTTCCTGGGAGACGTGGGCGTCAGGGTTGGCCTTCGCCACAGCGCCAATTTCCAAAGCGTGGTCTCGGTTACCCTGCCGACCTCGACTGGACCGGCAGGGTACGGGAAGGCAGTTCCCTCGTTCGCCCTTCTCAATACCGTCCGATCACCGCTCAATCCGAAGCTGGTTTACGAAGGCAGTCTCGGTGTGGGCCTGACACCCTCCCAAGGGGTACTGAGCGATCTGCAACGTACCACGTTCATCGGCGTCAGCTCGGGTCTACGGCATCGCTTGTGGGGCAATCAAGCCGTCTTCGCTAACCTCTTTTATCACTCTTCCTACTACCACGGAACCAGCTTTCCCGCGCTGGACCGGCGCGAGCTTTCGCTGGACTTCGGCTGGATTTTGGCGACCGGAGACGGTGCCGAATGGCGGCTGGGTTTGACCGAGGACCTGGAACCGGGAGGACCGGGGATCGACCTGGTGTTGCGAGCGGGGACAACCTTCTAGAGCACCTCTATTTGCCCGCCGCAAACAGGAATTGTTCCATGTTGTTGAACAGGAATTCTTTAGCCTTTGGCTCCCTGAGATTCAATCCATAGTGGTTGATCAACTGCTGCTGAGTCTTGAGCCACTCGCTCCAACACACACCGCAGATTTCGTCGTAAGCTCGACGCCCGAGATCGTTCTGAAACGGCTGGAAGGCCATGCGTTCGCGATCCAGGCCACAGCGAGTGCAATGCAGCGTCACCATGTCAGGAAGATAGACGGCTCAGGAAATGTGATCCAGTCTATCGTCGCATGACCGGAGAGACGTTAGACTATCAGGGAGCGAGTCGGTGGTGGTCTCCGGTAGCGTGACGTAGATCCCGTGACCCGCTCACCGTTCCAAGACCGGTACCAATGCCGAACAAAACGGCTGTGGTGAGGGTTATAAAGGGCAGGATGGCCAAAGGACTCGCCACAGCTGCTGCAGCAAAGCCCGCAACGATGGGGGCCAGGGGGGAGTGGACTTTGTCCACGAAGCGAAGCCGGCGGCGCACAAAACCACGGGCTAGCGCGAACCCGAGGAGACCGGCAGCCAGGGTTATAAGAAGTTGAAGCATATCGAGTTCCCGGAGTTAGAGTTTACGGTCCGTTACATTACGGAACGTAATCGGTCAAAGATTCAGGAGGCTCTGCCGGAAGCGTGGTATGCGAATCGCAGGCGAGACTGACCCGTATCCTTGCCTATGCTCTTTCAGGGAAGGAGCCATACATGCCGAGACAACATCCGACAGTGCTGGTGCCGAACATCGGCCCCATGGATCACGCGTGGGATTTGCTGGGCGAGTGGCAGACCGAATTCGAACTGCCCGAGACCGAGTCGCCGGTGCACGGTAAAGTGACATTCCGCTCCTGGACCGATGCCGAGCTGCAGTTGGATCCTATCGAGGCGGCGATTGCCGGCATTCCGTCGAGCGTCCCACTCGAGCGCGCCAGTGAGATCCATCTGACAGATGCCGGCGGAGGCGCGCTTCAATGGGTTCTCCATGCGCCTTCAACCAACTGGTCTCTCCAGGCCACGCTCTGGCCCGGTTCGCTGCACCTGTTCGTGCATGACGCTGATGACGATGAGGAGCAGCTCTACCGTGCGCGCGCAACGAGGGATCAGGATTATTATCTGAGGAAGTACCCGCTGGACAAGCCGTAACGAAGAGCAGCAACGCCCGCCGGCTCGAGCTGACGGGCGTTGTTTTTTCCTGCCACATCCAGAAACATTACGGAATGGAAGTCCGGACGCTCGACCTGTCACTGAGCGGCTTCGGGGCCAAAGCAACGGCTGCCGTGGTCGCGATCAACATTCTCAATCCTGCCGAGCGCCTCAAGAGAGCTGCGTTGACTTTCGGCGCCGGCCTGGTCGCAGCCTTGATTGCCCTTCCCATCCCGCTGGTGCACTTCGTGTTCGTACCGGGGGCACTGGCCGCGGGAACTGCGCTCTCGATCATCAGACTGCGTCAGCAGGAAATCTTTCGAAGCGCCCGCGGTGCGTGCCCCTATTGCGGTAAGCAGCAGGGGTTCACCCTCATGGGCCCGGTCAAGCTGCCCAGGAAGCTCCATTGCGAGGCCTGCCACCGGGAATTGATACTGGAAGGTTCTACCACCTGATCGCTGCACTACCCCACATGAAACCGGACCCGAATGCCGTCATCACTACCAGGTCCCCGCGTTTGATGCGGCCGCTCCGGACACACTCATCGAGCGCGATCGGAATCGTGGCGGCCGTGGTATTGCCATACCACATGATGTTGTTGTAGACCTGATCGTCCCGAAGCCCGAGATCTTTTTGCATGACCTCCGAGATCCGGAGGTTGGCCTGGTGTGCCAGGAGGAGGCTGATGTTGTCTACTGCTTCCCCGGTCGCTTCCAACACCGCTCGCACTGATTGCGGCATGCGCACGACCGCATGCCGAAACACCTCACGTCCATCCATCTGGAGGTACTGGCGGCCGGCCTCGATATCCTTGGGCGACACCCTTGGGTGATACATCGAGCCGGGGGTGTCCACCCAGAGCTTCTCCGCGTGAGCGCCTTCGGAGTGCAGGTCGAAGCCTAGAATGCCTCCGTCCTCGGCATCGGCCGTACCCAGCACGACCGCGCCGGCACCATCGGCAAAGATGACGGCGATGTGGCGGCCGGCACTGGATAGCTCCAATCCGGTCGACTGAATCTCCGATCCCACCACGAGCACACGCCGGTATTGGCCGGAGCGGATCCAGGCATCGGCTACCGAGAGGGCGTAGATGAACCCGCTGCACTGTGCTCGAACGTCCAAAGCGGGAACAGTGGGTATGCCAAGCAGGCTTTGAAGGTAGACGCCGTTCCCGGGCGCAAAGTGATCGGGGCTGGAAGTCGCGTATACGATGGCATCGACCTCCCGTGCCTCGATCCCGGCCATTTCCAGAGCACGTTGGCTGGCCTGGAGCCCCAACTCGGTGCCCGTCTCTCCTTCGGTGACCCAGCGACGCTGCTGGATGCCGGTGCGGGTCCGGATCCACTCGTCCGTGGTGTCCATGAGCTGCGAGAGCTCGTCGTTGGTGACCACACGGTCCGGCACGGCCAGCCCGGTCCCCAGGAAACGCGTGCGTTGCATCTGATCATCCCGGCAGAGGCGAATGGTGAGAGCTTACGTTGACCTGCGATGGAGCGAATCGCAAGGAGGCGAGCTACCGGCGCCAATGCCGCCGGGCAAAGGCCCACGCCCAGATCCAGGCCAGCCAGGCGGCGGTGAGTGCCCATCCCATTCCACGCCAGGTCTCCCACACCACACCAGCGGGGGTGAGCCACATGGGCCACCAATCATCGGGGCGAAGCCGATGGCGCTCGATGATCCGGACGGCCGGAAATCCGGTACGGAGCTGCCCCAGTACAGCAGAGCAGATATCCAGTGTCTCGCCCGCGGAGCGCACCAGGTTCCACACCATGCTGGTGGCGCCCCATCCATGACTGTCGCTCACCCCGGCGACAAACCGGTTGTGGGTGCGGGCAATCGCTATGACACTGTCGATCTCGGCCCGGGTAAGCTCGTTGGCCTTGGGCGAGGCATTCACGATCTCGAACCCATCGAGACCTGTGGCTGCGAGCTGGTCAAGGCGATCCCAGTGGTTCCGGCGGTACTCAGGGAGCGACGCAAGAGAGAGCGCCCCCAATGCCGAGTCGCTGGTCGCCAGCAGTCCAAGCAGTCCCTCCAACGACCTGTTGTACGGCCGGCGGTCGATCGGGCCGGTGTTCCCCAGCAGCACGATGTGCGCGTGCCAGGCGCCCACCTCGACTCCCGGACACAGAACGGTGTAGTCCGCACTCGCCTGGCGGCTGGCGACCCGCGACTCGCGACTCGTCACATTGTGGTCAGTAATGAAGGTCGCATCGAAGCCTGCGCGGGCGTGCCATCGGCGATTTGCCTCGACATCGTACCCGCTCATCCAGGTGTCTTCGACATCGTGCGAAGCATTGGTGTGACTGTGGAAATCCACCACGATCTCTTCGGGCCGGGTGCCGCTCAGGGAAAGCATCGGTCGGTGCCACAGCGCCCCTGCGACAATGAATCCGGCGAGCAAGGTTACTGAGACAACCAGGGCCAGCAGCTCGGCGACGACAGCGGCTCGAACTGTATTCCGTCCTCTTCCGGTGTGTCGCCTCCACACCCACCGGATGAGCCGCCATGCCAGGTACAGAATCACCAGGCCCGACAGAAATCCTACCAGCCTGCTCATGCTCAGCATCGACACCCCGTCCCACAGCGTGAATAGGGGAGCGAGCAGGAGGTACGCCCACGGTATCTTCAGATAGAGCGAGGGTGGTGCAACGCCGGCCACCGGATCGGACAAGGTGGGAGTCTGGAACAGCCTGGCACACAGCAGAAGCACCGAGAGTGCCAGCGGACCAGCGACGCTCAAGGGTGCCCGCGACAGTCTCATTCAATCCCGGATGTAATAATGGACTCGAGCAACGACGATCTGGACGAGGAGTTCCCCTTGGGGGATGGCACGGTTGAATCGGGCGCCACTGTACGCTGTCCTTACTGCGGGGAAATCAACGAAATCGTGCTGGATCCAGGAAGTGGCAACCAACAGGAGTATGTAGAGGACTGTCAGGTGTGCTGCCGGCCCTGGCAGGTGGTGGTGCACTACTTATCAGATGGAACGGCCGATGTATCGGTCACCGATCTCGGTTACTCGTAGCGAAGAGCGGTGATGGGGTCGAGCTTGGACGCGCGGCGCGCCGGCCAGATGCCAAAGAACAGGCCTACTCCGGCGCTGAAGAGGAAGGCGATTCCCACCGCCAACGGTGAGATGAGCGTGTTCCACTGCATCACCCTGGAGAGCAGGATGGCGGTGCCGATTCCGAGAAGAATCCCAAGCACCCCGCCCAACAGGCACAAAGTCAGGGCCTCGATGAGGAACTGCATCAGGATGTTCATTCGGGTGGCGCCGAGCGCCTTGCGAACCCCGATTTCGCGGGTGCGCTCGGTGACCGACACCAGCATGATGTTCATGATGCCGATACCGCCCACCAGGAGGCTGACGGCTGCAATGCTCGCCAGAAGCGTGGTGAATACCTCGGTGGCCTGCTGCTGAGTGGCGAGCACGTCCTGCTGGTTACGGATGGTGAAATCGTTCTCGGCGCCGGGACGGATCTTGTGCTCCCGCCGAAGCACCCGCTCCAGGTCTACCATGCCCTGTTCGACAGGAACACCGTCGGCCACCTGGACCGAGAAAGAGCGGATCCTGTTGCTGCCGAATACCCGGTAGCGAGCAGTCTGCAAGGGTATCAGGATCTGCTCGTCGGGATTGCCGAACCCTCCCGCGGAGCCTTTCTCACTCAATATCCCGATCACCTCGAATGGGATTCCCCGGATGAGCAATGTCTGGTTGATCATGCCGGCGGGATTGCCGCCCAGCATACGAGGTACTGCGGCCCCCAGCACGGCGTAACGCCGCCGGGCCTCATCTTCTCCTGCCGAGAACATGCGTCCGTACGGCACAGTGTAATTCCGGAC
>DATFFX010000221.1:0-2426 GCA_035249825.1 Gemmatimonadales bacterium
GGGATAGCGGAAGGACACCCGATCAAACACAATGTCACGCTCGAAACGGGCGGTCTCGTCTTCCGGTCGGTCCACGTCGGTGGCGGGCTGATCCAGAAAACCGAACACCCGCTCGGCGCTGGCGAGCGTCACCGCCATCGCAGCCGGGAACGAGGCAATCGTCTTGAGCGGGGAGGATAGGCGGAGGGCAGCCATGAGAAACACGATGATGGCTTCCGGCGCCAGCGGAACAGGCAGTCCAATGAGGCCAGGCTTGGTACCGGCCCAGATGATCAGGATGACCAGGAAGCCGGAGAACACCTCGGTCAACGGGCTGGTGAGGGAAGAAAACCGCTGAGTCCGAATCACCCGTTTTCGATAACGCTCCGCTTGAGTACTGAAGCGTGTTGCTTCCCGCTCCTCCTCGCCATAGGACCGGATCAGCCGGATGCTGGCTAGCCGCTCTGCCACAGTCGCGGTGATTTCCCCCCGCTCGCGGGCGCGTTCCTGGGCGTGGCGGCGGAGTCGGCGGACCAAAGACTGGAGCCCGATAACGAGCACTGGTACGCAGGCCAGCGTCAGCAAGGTGAGACGCAGAGAGATCTGACTCAGGATCACCAGTGTGGTGATCACCACGACCACGTTCTGAAACAGCGATAACAAGGAGGCGGTGATTACGGTCTTGGTCTGATCCACCTCCGTGATCATGGCCGAAATGAGCTGTCCTGCCCGGGTACGTTGGAAGAAATCGAGATCCAGGGTCAGCAGGTGCCGAAACAACCTGGTTCGCAGGTCGCGAACCAATCCTTCCTGAGCGCGGGCCGATATCTGCCCTGAGGCATAGCTGAAGACGTTCTTGACCAGGAGGCCGATGGCGAGCAACACGACCAGTCGCCCTGCGGCCTGCCCCGGCGTCAGTCCCGCCACCAGCGGCTCGACCACTCGGTCCATGAATTCTTCGAGTCGGGTAGAACCGGGTCGAAGCTGACCGGCGGTACCGAACAGGTGTTTGAGGAGGGGTACCAGAACGACCAGGGTAAATCCGTCGAGCAGCGATGCCAGGAAGGTGGTGATCAGGCCCGCCGCCAGGAGCCCGCTGTAGGGCCGGACCAGACGGAGCAGCCGCAGCTCGGTACGCACTAGCCCTGGCGCGGCATGAGCAGAGCTATCGGCAGGAGCACCTCTTCGGGCGACACTCCGCCGTGAAGAAACGCACCCCGGTAGCGGGCCTGATATTCCCGGAGTTTGGTGGGATACACGAAGAAGCGGTCGCCGGTTGCCAGCAGTAGACGGGTTCCCGGTGTGCGCACCGGCAGGCCAAAACTGGGCAGATCGTCCACCACGACGGCGGACTCAGGATCCTGGGCCCGCAGATCGTCACCGAACTTGTATCGCAGGTTCGAGGTGGTGTCTCGTTTGGCAAAGACGGTGGCCGGCGTATGACAATGGATCGAGCCGTGATCGGTGGTCAGCAGCACCGGAACTCCGCGGCGCTCGGCCTCGCGTAAGGCATCCCAGAGCGGAGATCGCTCGAACCAGGTGCGGGTCAGGTTCCGCAGTGCGGACGTATCCCGGGCCACCTCGAACAGAGTCGAATTCTCGGTCCGGCCGTGGGTAAGCTGGTCAATGAAATTGAATACCAGTGCGGTGACACCGTCCTGCGCCAGGTGGGCAGGCAGGCGCTTGAGCAATCCCTCTCCGTCCGCCGCCGTAAAGACTTTTTCATAGTGGATGGGAACGCTTCTGCCTGTCAGCTCGCGGAGGTGCTCGCTCAGCAGCTCCGCCTCGTGGGCGTTGAGGCTGGCATCCTCGTGATCGTTCCACCACCGCGGGTAGCGTGCCTTGATCTCCGCTGGAAAGAGTCCACTGAAAATGGCGTTCCTGGCAAACGGTGTGGCAGTCGGGAGGATGGAGAAGTAGTGGGCGGTCTCGATATCGAAACGCGCGCTGATCAGGGGGCGGATCATCGCCCACTGGTCCAAACGGAGGCAGTCTACCACTACCAGCATGGCGCGGCCGTGCATGTCGAGCACCGGCCGCAGGAATTCCGCGCCAATATCCACGGAAAGTGGGGGCCGATCGCTGCCCCCCTCGTGGAGCCACTTGGCATAATTGCGCTGAAGGTAACGGGCGAAGTCCTGCCGCAGACTGTCTTGTAGCGTCCGGAGCGCATCCTGGAGTCCGGGCTCGTCGGCCTGGCCCAGACGGACTTCCCACTCGGCCAGCTCCACTACCAGCTCCACCCATTCCCGCCATGCCAACGGGCTACCCCGGCGCCCCTCGAGCTCGCGAAAGCGGGTAGCGAAATCGCGGGAGAGCCGCTGCTGCCGAATCCGGTCTCCCTCGAGTAGCCGGGTGACGACGGAAAGGATCTGCCGGGGATTGACTGGTTTGATGAGATAGTCCGAGATCTCGGCCCCGATAGCATCCTTCAGAGTGTCAGGCTC
>DATFFX010000222.1:0-2602 GCA_035249825.1 Gemmatimonadales bacterium
CGTCGTAAATGGGCGGGGTCTGAAAATCATGAAGGCGGCCGGCAAACTGTCCGTGCTCGAGCAGGAGCTCAAGGCGAAGATGCCGCGAGGCACCATCGGCATCGGCCACACTCGGTGGGCCACTCACGGTGCACCCACGACAACCAATGCTCATCCCCACACCGATCAGTCCGGCCGCATCGCCGTAATTCACAACGGCATCATCGAGAATTCCGGCGTGCTCAGGAAGGCATTGGAGCAGCGCGGGCATACGTTCAAATCCGACACTGATACCGAGGTGCTGGCCCATCTGGTGGGTGAGCTGTACCAGGGCAACCTGGAAGAGGCCGTGGCAACGGCACTCCGGGATGTGGACGGCGCCTACGGCCTGGTATTCATCTCGTCGGAGGAGCCGGGCGTGCTGGTGGCCGCACGGAAAGGCTCACCGCTCCTGATCGGCGTGGGCGAGGACGAGTGGTTCATCGCCTCGGATGCATCCCCGCTGCTTCAGTACACCCGGTCGGTCGTCTACCTGGATGACGGCGAGATGGCGGTCCTGACCCGCGAGGGCTACCGGGTCCGCAACCTGGAGACCGCGCGGATCAGTAAGGAAGTCAATCAGATCGACTGGGACCTCGACCAGGTGGAGCGCGGCGGCTACGCCCACTTCATGCTGAAGGAGATCTGCGAGCAGCCGGAGAGCCTCCGCAATACTCTCCGTGGCCACTTGTTGGAGGAGGAGGGTACGGCCCGGGTTACCGGGTTGAACCTGACGGACGAGGAACTGAAGCAATTCGACCGCGTCATTATTACCGCGTGCGGCACCTCCTGGCACTCCGGCATCATTGGCGAGTACATGCTGGAGGAAATGGCCCGCCTTTCCGTCGAAGTCGAGTATGCCTCGGAGTTCCGCTACCGAAATCCCGTTGTTGATCCGCGGACGTTGGTGATCGGCATCTCCCAGTCCGGCGAGACAGCCGATACGCTTGCTGCTATTCGCGAAGCGAAGCGTCGCGGCGCTCGAACGATCGGTCTGGTCAACGTGGTAGGCTCGACCATTGCCCGGGAGGTGGATGGAGGTATCTACCTGCACGCGGGCCCCGAGGTTGGAGTAGCCAGCACCAAGGCGTTCACCAGCCAGGTGGCTGCTCTCGCCCTGGTATCGTTACGGATAGCGCGACTCCGGAACTTGAGCATTCTCCAGGGCCGCCAGTTCATCGAGGCGCTTCAGAAGCTGCCCGACCAGGCAGCCCAGATTCTCAAACGTAGTGCGGAGATCGAGCAACTCGCCGACCGCTTTCTCCGCACGACGCGGAACGCATTGTACCTCGGACGGGGGGTGAACTTCCCGGTGGCGCTCGAAGGGGCGCTGAAGCTGAAGGAGATTTCCTACATTCACGCCGAAGGCTACCCTGCGGCGGAGATGAAGCATGGTCCCATCGCACTGATCGATGAGAACATGCCGGTGGTGTTCATCTCCCCGCGTGATGCGGTGCACTCCAAGATCGTATCCAACATCGAAGAGGTGAAGGCTCGTGGCGGTAAGGTGATCGCCCTGATCAACGAGGGCGATACCGAGATCGAACGCCTGGCAGATGCCACCTTCACCATTCCGGTGACGCTGGATCTGCTTACGCCCATTCTCACGAGTATCCCGCTTCAGTTGCTGTCGTATTACGTAGCCGTGAGTCGAGGCTGCAATGTCGATCAACCGAGAAACCTGGCCAAGTCGGTGACCGTGGAGTAGCCGGCGAACTGATAACGCCGCCACACGCCACCGTACTTGGCTTTCACTTCACAGCCCCGGTCAGTTGCCGGGGCTTTGACTTACCGGTAGGTGGTCAACGAAGCCGGGATCTTCGAGGTGGCGCCGATCTCGGGCGTCAACACCCGCCAGCGCTCGGGTCCCGCCGCGGACAGGAACCGGCGGATCGGCTCGTCCAGCGGCTCCCGGCTGAGGCGGAACGTGGAGTGGTGGACCGGAAGGACATACGATGCACCCAGCGCCTTGAACATCGTCCACGCCTGTTCTGGCGAAGCATGATTGGCGATCCAGGGATCGTATGCGCCGATGGGAAGAATCGCCAAGTCTATCGGACCGCGGCGTGCGAGCGGCGTCAGTACATCGGTGTACGCCGTGTCCCCGGCGAACAGGACCGTACGACCCCCCTTCTGGAGCAGGTAACCGCCGTATCCGCGGTGCCGATCAGTGATCATGCGAGCCCCCCAATGGCGCGCCTCGGTCGCCTCGATTTGCAGCCCTCCCAGGCCGGTGCTCTGGCCCCAGGCGAGCTCCTCCACTCGGTGGAAGCGTTTGACCAGATCGCTATTGCCCGATTGCACTACAATTGTGGTCCCGCCCTTGAGCCACCGAAGCGTTCCCAGGTCGGTATGGTCCATGTGCGCATGGGAGAGCAGGACCAGGTCGAGCGAGGGTAGCTCGCGGGGATGAAGCGCCGGCTGTACCAGGCGCCGGGGGCCCAGCTTGGCGAATCCGCGGCCGATCCCGATGCGGGTCTCTAATGCCGGATCGGTCAGCACCATGGTACCGTGGAAATTGATCAACACCGTCGCGTGTCCCAGCCAGGACAGCGTCAGGGAGTCATCGGGCCAGGATGCAGGA
>DATFFX010000223.1:0-5667 GCA_035249825.1 Gemmatimonadales bacterium
GAAGGTAAGAGGTGAGAGGTGAGAGGTAAGAGGGTGAACTGGAATAGAGCGCCCTTTTCTCACTGCTCACCTCTCACTTCTCACTTTGCGGTCTCCAGATGAAGGGCCCGGAGATCAGCTGAGTCGACTGGCGTCGGAGCCCCCTCGAACAGCGCCCGGGCGGCGGTGGTCTTGGGAAACGCGATGACGTCGCGCAACGAGTCTGCGCCGGCCAGGAGCATTGCTATGCGGTCCATTCCAAACGCGAACCCGCCGTGTGGCGGCGCGCCGGCCCGCAATCCCTCGAGGAGAAACCCGAAACGGTGTTGTGCGTCCTCGCCAGACAAGCCCAGTAAACCGAAAATCCTTCGCTGCAGCTCGGAATCCCCGATGCGGAGACTTCCGCCTCCCAGCTCGGTGCCGTTCAGCACCATGTCGTAGGCCAGGGCCCGCACGCGCTCCGGCGCGGTGTCCAGCAGAGGCAGGTCGTCGGGATGTGGAGCGGTGAACGGGTGATTCACCGACCGAAGTTCCGAGGTCTCAGGATTTTGTTCGAACAGCGGAAAGTCCAGGATCCAGACGAAGCGACGCACGCCTGAGGGAATGAGGTCGAGCCGTTGTGCGAGCTCCTGCCGGACGCGGTCCAGAGCCGGGCTGCTCACGTGATCCGGTCCTGCCACGAGGAGGCACAGATCGCCATCCTGCAGCCCCAGGGTTGCTGCGGCGTTTGCCTCGAGAAACTTGGCTGCCGGGCCTTCCAGCGCCGCACCGCTGCGCCGCAACCGGAGCAACCCCGCGGCACCGAGGGCCTTTGCTGCGGCCTCGATGTCATCGACCTGCTTGCGAGAGAGCGCTGCGCCCCCGGGCACTCGAATGCCCCGAACACGGCCGCCGGCCCCGATGGCGGCGCGGGTGATGCCGAACTCGCTCCTGCGGAAGAGGTCGGTGGCGTCGAAGATCTCGAGACCGTAGCGAAGGTCGGGTTTATCGCTGCCGAACCGCTCCATCGCCTCCGTATAGGAGAGCCGAGGCAGAGGCGTCTCTATTTCGTGCCCGGCCTCGGCCCACAGCCGGACGATCAATCCCTCCGCGAATCCCAACACGTCCTCCACGCCGACGAACGAGGCCTCCACGTCGATTTGGGTGAACTCGGGCTGGCGGTCGGCGCGAAGGTCCTCGTCACGGAAACAGCGGGCGATCTGCACGTAGCGGTCGAATCCCGCCATCATCAGCAGCTGCTTGTACAGCTGTGGTGACTGGGGCAGCGCGTAGAACTCGCGGGGATGAACACGGCTGGGGACCAGATAGTCCCGTGCCCCTTCCGGGGTCGGCTTGGTCAGGATCGGGGTTTCGATCTCCAGGAATCCCAACTCATCGAAGTAGCGGCGAGCTGCCTGCATGAGACGGTGGCGCAGGACGATGTTGCGCTGAAGCTCCGGGCGTCGCAGATCGAGCACTCGATGGCGGAGGCGCAGCTCTTCGGCCGGCAGCTCCTCCTTTTCCTTCCGGGCTACGGGAATGGCAGGCGTCAGCGCCGGTCCGACAATCTGAAGATCGGTCACGTGCACCTCTACCTCGCGCGACGTGAGTTTGACATCGCGCGCCGGCTCGGGCCTCAGTTGGACCTGTCCGGTCACCAGCACTACGGTCTCCGCACCTAGGCCTGCGGCCCGCTCCATCACATGTGCCGGTGTCCATGCCGGATTACAGGAGAGCTGCACCAGGCCTTCCCGGTCGCGTAGGTCTACGAAGACAAGCCCCCCGAGGTCCCGCCGGCGATGTACCCAGCCGCCGAGACGCACCTCCTGACCTACTTCTGCCCGGCTCAGTGCACCACAAAGGTGCGTGCGGAAGGCGGTGGCGCTCAATGAGCTTCTGCGGCGAGCAGAACGTTGTAGAACTCGTCAGGTGTTGCCGCCGCGCAGAGTTGCTTGCGCACGCTCTCCCGCCGCATCAGGTTCGCGATCTGGCTGAGGACCTTGACGTGCAGGCCGGCGGAGCCCGTGGGAGCCACGATAAGAAAGAAGAGGCTCACCGGCTCGCCGTCGATGGAATCGAAGGGTACAGCGGAGGGACTGACACCGCAGACCAGGCTGAGCTCTCTGACGCCGGGAGAGCGGGCGTGAGGAATGGCAACTCCGAAGCCGATCCCCGTGCTCCCACCCGCTTCCCGCTCCCGCACCGCCCCGAGCACTTCTGCGTAGTTCCCCCCGAGACGATCGGTCAAGTGCCGGGTGAGTTCCGCGATCACACCGGGCTTGTCACGTGCCACAACCGGCATGACGACCTGATCGGGAGTGAGTATCTCGGTCAGGAGCACGGCTTGCGCTGGAAAAGCATGGACCAAACCTAATCCGCGCTTCAATGTGATGCAATGCATTAGTATGGTTGAATTTAGCTTGCCTGGCCACCTCGCGCCCGGCGGCTCACGGAGGTATTTTTCGAGATGATCAGCTCCCCCGATATCGGCGCGGAAACCCCCAACCTGCTCGACGTCACGCCGGAGCGGGCTCGAGCAGTGCTGCGCGAGTGGACCGCGCAGCGTGGTCTGCCGTCGTACAGGGTCAATCAGATCCACCGGCGGCTCTGGCAGGCTCCTGTCGGA
Source organism: Gemmatimonadales bacterium (assembly GCA_035249825.1). Classification (GTDB taxonomy): domain Bacteria; phylum Gemmatimonadota; class Gemmatimonadetes; order Gemmatimonadales; family GWC2-71-9; genus CAVVWJ01. The sequence goes on from DATFFX010000223.1 coordinate 2,585, forward strand.
AGCTGGAATCAGGCAACCGAGCTACCAGGCGCGCTGCGGGCCGAGCTGCAACAGACATTTCCCCTATCCCGGCTGATACCCGATACGGTCCAGCAGTCATCTGACGGTACCCGCAAGTATCTGTGGCGGCTCGCCGACGGAGAGGCCATCGAGTCGGTTCTCATCCCGTCCGGAAGCAGACGCACCCTCTGCATCTCCTCGCAGGCCGGCTGCGCTCTCAAGTGCTCTTTCTGCGCTACCGGCCGGATGGGCTTTCGCAGGAATCTGACGCCGTTCGAGATTGCCGGTCAGGTGCGGGAGCTGGTGCTGGCCAACTCCGGGGAGAAGCCCACCAACATCGTGTTCATGGGCATGGGCGAGCCGCTGCTGAACTGGCCGGCAGTGGACACCTCACTCAGTATTCTGAATGATCCGGCAGGCTTCGGCATCGGCGCGCGTCACATCACCGTGTCAACCGTCGGGATTCTGCCGGGTTTGGCTGAGTTCGCCAGACGTCCCGAGCAGTTTCGCCTGGCGATATCGCTGCACGCACCGACTTCACAGCAACGGCTCACCATGATGCCGATCGAGAAGAAGTACGATCTGGCATCGGTCGTGAAAGCCGCCGAGGCATTCAGACGGCGGGTCACCTTCGAGTATGTGATGATCGAAGGCGTGAACGACAGCGATGCGGATGCTGATCAGCTGGGGAAGTTGGCTCGGCGGGTCGGGGCGCTGGTGAACATCCTCCCGCTTCATCCGGGAGGGGCCCCCGAGTTAACGCCGACGGTGCAGGCACGTATCCGCGCCTTCAGTGAGCGGCTCAGGAATCAGGGGGTAGAGGCAGTCGTTCGCCGGAGCCGCGGGCTGGACATCAACGCTGCATGCGGGCAGCTCAAGGTCGAGGTCGAAAAAAAGAGAAGGCGTGAGCGGGAACAGCAGAATACGTGAGCGGGGTGATTCAGCGAGCCAGTGTCATCCTGAGCGAAGCGAAGTGACAATGGTCCACGCCCGCTCACCGCTTATGCTTTGCAGTTCCCGCTCACGCTTTATCCCGTGGCTCCAAACCCCGCCGCAATGCAATTGATCGACAACAGCAGCGCCGAGAGCTGCTCCTCCTGCGTCTTGTCTCCACCAGACTCACGGAAGCGGCGCAGCAGCTCGATCTGTTGCCGACTGACCTGATTGATAGTGGGCAGCCGGCGGGCCAGGCGCCGCCGGAAGCGAGGATAGCGCTCCACCAGTTCCTTGCCCCCACTGATCCGCAACACCGCTTCGAGGGTGCGCTGGTACTCCTCCTCGACCATGCTCAGGATATTGGACCGCACACCCTGGTCGGGAACCAGCTCGGCATACTCCCGAGCGATATCGAGGTCCACATAGGTCAGAGTCTTCTCCACCTCATCCACGATCAACCGGAACAGGCGGGACTCGGAGAACATCCGCTCGAGTAGCGCAGCACCCCGCTGGCCCCGCACCTGAAGAAAGGTGAGGATCCCGCTTCCCACACCGTACCAGCCCGGAATGAAGTGACGATTCTGGGACCAGGCGAACACCCAGGGAATTGCGCGCAAATCGCTGAGCGAGCTCGCGCCGAACCGGCGTGCAGGGCGGGATCCCATATTGAGGAAGGAGATCTCCTCGAGCGGACTTGCGGTCAGGTAGTACGGCAGCAGATCGGGATGATCGACGAACTGGCGGTAAGCGGCCTGGGCCGCTCCCGAGAGGGCCTCCATGGCTTCATCGAACTCGGCGGTCGGCAGGAGTGCTTTTTCGCGCTCGGACTTGAGGGAGTGCTCTATTACGCTGGCGGCCAGAAGCTCGATCTGGTACTGGGCAGTGCCGCGATTGGCGTACTTGAACGACACCACTTCGCCTTGCTCGGTGATTCTCATCCGGCCATTGATCGAGCCGGCGGGCTGCGCCGCTATCGCGCGTCCGGTCGGAGCCCCACCCCGGCTTACCGAGCCACCCCTTCCATGAAAGAACGCGATCGGCACCCCACTCTCCTTGCCGACGCGTGTGAGCTTGATCTGGGCCTTGCTGAGCTCCCAGTTCGAGGTGAGAAACCCCCCATCCTTGTTGGAGTCCGAGTAGCCGATCATCACCTCCTGCACGCCACCCTGGGCCCGAACACTCCGGCGGACCAGCGGCACCGTGAGCAGTTCCCGCATGATGCCAGGGGCACGCTGCAGATCGTCGATGGTCTCGAACAGAGGTACGATGGGTAAGGTGCAGCTTTCCACCCCGGCGGTATCACCAAACAGCCCGGCGTTCTTCGCCATGAGGTAGGCACCCAGAATGTCACTGACGCTGCGAGTCATGCTGAGCACGAAGGCACCGAAGGCTTCCCGATCGACTTCCCCGCGAAGCTCGCGAACCAGCTGAAACATGCCCAGGGTTTCGGCAGACTCCGCCGGCAATGCCGGTGGCTTGCAATCAGGTGAGCGCGGCCTGGCCAGCTCCCCCGCCAGCCATTGTCGCCAGGCATCGGAGCCCTGATCCGGAACCTCTGCGCCGCTCGCTCTTTCGCGCTCACCCGGGCCGTTCGCATGCCTCCACAGATCCGCCAGCGCCGCGTTGAGCCTGGTTGTGTTCTCTCGTACGTCGAGCCGCACCGTCGAGAAGCGGAATGACTCCACTTCCCGGCGAACCGGGCGGACCACAGTTTGGGCGAGAGAGACGCTCCCCGCAAAGCTCAGCGCATCTTCGATGGAGCGGAGGTCGGCGATCAGCGCTTCGGCCGAGGAATAACCTGCAGCACCGGCGGAGGTCTCTCCTTGTTCGGAGGCCGCGATCATCACGTCCAGGCGGCGGCCCATGCACGCCAGATACTGCCGGAAAACTTCGCCGGGATTGCGGGCCGCGATCTCGTCCCCTTCTCCGGTGGCGGCGAGCTCCCCCGCAAGCGCTTGCCTGAAACTGTCAGGAATCGGGACCGCTCGCTCGGTAATGCTGAGAGCCCGTACCAGTTCCGACAGTCTTCGGCGGTAGCGTCTGAGCGCAGTCAGACGATTCTCCAGAATGGTGCTTCGGGTGACCTCGTTGGTAACGAAAGGATTCCCGTCGCGGTCCCCGCCGACCCAGGAGCCGAACTGGAAGAA
>DATFFX010000224.1:0-5681 GCA_035249825.1 Gemmatimonadales bacterium
TTCGCTTTGCTCAGGGCAAGCCCTTCGCGGCGCTCAGGATGAGGTGCTTTTCGGGAAACCCAATCACCGGCTCGGATGTTACTGCCTTCTATGACCATTCCGCTATCCGTTCTCGATCTGGCGCCGATCCCCGAAGGCAGCGACGCCCGGGAGGCCCTGCGCCGCTCGCTCGACCTGGCCCAGCACGCCGAACGATGGGGCTTCAAGCGCTTCTGGCTGGCCGAGCATCACAGCATGCCGGGCATCGCCAGCGCGGCCACGTCGGTGGTGATCGCTCACATCGCCGGTGGCACCTCGACCATCCGCGTCGGCGCCGGCGGGATCATGCTGCCCAACCACTCCCCGCTCGTGATCGCCGAGCAGTTCGGCACCCTGGCCTCACTCTTTCCGGGCCGGATCGATCTCGGCGTGGGCCGAGCTCCCGGCTCCGACCAGATGACGGTCCAGGCACTCCGGCGTTATGCCGCGGCGGCCGATACCTTCCCGCACGATGTCGCCGAGCTGATCTCCTACTTCCGGCCGGCCCAACCAGGACAGGCGGTAGTGGCCGTTCCCGGAGCCGGCGTCGACGTGCCGGTCTGGATCCTGGGTTCCAGCCTGTTTGGCGCACAGCTCGCCGCAGCGATGGGACTTCCTTACGCCTTCGCCTCCCACTTCGCGCCCGCGCTGATGATGCAGGCACTCCACCTCTACCGCACCGGGTTCCGGCCCTCGGAGCGGCTCGACCGCCCCTACGTGATGCTCGGCGTCAACGTCTTCGCGGCCGACACCGACCAGGAAGCGCGCCTGCTCTTTACCTCGCTCCAGCAGGCGTTCGTGAACCTGCGGCTCGGCCGGCCAGGCCAGCTTCCCCCGCCGGTGCCCGGCTACGGCGATCGTCTCGGACCAGCTGAACGGTCGATGCTCGACCAGGCACTCGGCGGCTCGATCGTGGGGACTCCGGAGAAGGTGCGGGAAGGGCTGGAGAGGTTCGCGGCCGAGACTGGAGCCGACGAGCTGATGGTGACGTCGCAGATCTTCGATCACGCGGCTCGGCTCAGGTCGTTCGAGATCACGGCGGCGGCTGATTTCGTCGGTCATTGCGAGGGACGGGGGCAAGTAGCAGTCGGGCAAGTAGCAGTCATCGCGAGCGGACCCTGAGCGGAGCGAAGGGCCGCGTGGCGATCTCGCGGGTCACCTGCGGGATTGCTTCGCGCCTTCGGCGCTCGCAATGACAGTCGGCGACGGCGAGCCTCAGCATATAGCGGTTAGCCGGCCAGCGCGACAGATTAGGAGGGCCCCTGACCGCGCCAAGAGGCTCCCGATGACTGTCGCCCAGACCACCACATCACCCGTCGCGCTCGACCGAAAACCGCGCGACGAAGAGATCGACGTCTACGGACTCACCCACCCCGGAAAGCTCCGCACCGAGAACCAGGACCATTTCCTCATCTGCGCCCTCAAGAAGCAGGTGGAGGTCAGCCTCACCAGCCTGCCTGACACCGATCGCCTGATCGCCGAGCCCGAGCGGCTCGCCTTCCTCGCGATGGTGGCGGACGGAGTAGGTGGCGGGTCCAAAGGCGCCGAGGCGAGCCAGAGAGCGCTCGAAGGCGTGACCGGATACGTCACCAACAGCATGCGCTGCTACTATGCCGCCAAGCTGAGAGACGACCGGGCCTTCTTCGCCGATCTGCAGGAAGGCGCCATGCATTGCCATGAGGAACTGCTGCGGCTGGGCGAGGAAGACCCCGACTACCGGGGCATGGCCACCACACTCACGCTTTTCCTCGGCGTCTGGCCCCGCGCCTACCTGCTCCAGGTCGGAGACAGCCGCTGCTATCTGCTGAGAGACGGCAAGTTGGACCAGATCACCCGGGACCAGACGATGGCCCAGGAGCTGATCGATATGGGCGTATCGTTGCCGGCCGGTGCGTCGGAGGGCCGGCTGGCGCACACACTCTCCAGCTCGATTGGCGGCCGACAGACCGCTCCAGTGGTCACCCGGTTGGACATGAACTGGGGCACCGTAGTGCTCCTGTGCAGCGATGGGCTCACCAACCACGTCTCCGACGAGCGAATACGCGACCGGCTGAGCACGATGACGTCGGCCCGGCAGGCGTGCGAGGATCTGTTGGAGGAGGCCCTCGCGGGAGGCGGGAGCGACAACATCACCCTCATTGTAGGACGAGCCCTGCAGAGCCAAAGCTGAATGGCTATGGCTATGAGCTATGAGCCCTTGGCTCCGGCTCATGGCTCGCGGGCGCAATTATCGGTAACACTCCAGCGACCAAGCGCCTGGAGCTTCGACTGAGGCAGGCGGGTGATGCCCTGGCACCTGAGCCCGGATGTGACGTTGAGAGTTGACAACTCAGCTACCGGCCGGTAGCCTGCCGGAGCTCCTTCCAACCGCCAAACGAACTCTATCAGCGAGCCTTCTCCTCACCTGAGGTTGTCCCATGAGCCATTGTCTGGCTGCCCAGCCGGTGCGCCGAGCCGTGCTTTCATTCTTCGTTCTCGCCGCTCTCACCCTCTCGAGCTGCGGACCCGATAGCCGGGAGCCCGCTGGTCCGGAAGTCGATCCCAACTTCGCAGCGCAGAGTGCGCCACCCGGGCTGGCCAAGGCACTCGCGGCCCAGGCGCGACACACCGACAAGCTGCTCCGTATCGAGGGCGTCGTAGGCACGGCCGTCGGGCTCGGCTCGAACGGGCAGTCAGAGGTGCAACTCTTCACCAGGGCGGCTGGCGTGCGCGGGCTCCCGGCCAGTCTCGACGGGGTACCAGTAGCGGTGGTCGTGACTGGTGAGATCCGGGCTCAACCTGCTCTCGCCGACGCTCCGGCAGTTACCGCCGCCGCCGTGAACCGCAAGGGCAGGTTCGCCCGGCCGGTCCCCATCGGCGTCTCGACCGGTAACCAGCGTGAATGCTCAGCCGGCACTATCGGGGCACGGGTGAAGTCGGGCTCTACTACCTACGCGCTCAGCAATAATCACGTCTACGCGCTGGAGAACTCCGCCCCGCTCGGCAGCAACGTGCTCCAGCCCGGCCGCTTCGACCTGAACTGCGCCAGCGGATCGAACGCACTGCTCGGCAAGCTGAGCAAGTTCGTCCGGATCACGTTCTCCACTACCGCCAACAACAGGGTGGACGCAGCCATTGCTGCTGCCACTACCACGAATCTCGGCAGGAGCACCCCAGGCGACGGCTACGGTACGCCCAGGTCGACCACTGTCGCGGCCGCACTGAACCAGACCGTCAGGAAGTATGGAAGAACGACAGGGCAAACCACCGGCAGCGTCGTCGGTCTCAATGCCACGGTCAACGTAGGCTACAGCCACGGAACCGCGCGGTTCGTGGGCCAGATCGTGATTCGCGGCAAAGGTGCCTTCTCCCGCGGTGGAGACTCAGGAGCCCTGATCGTGGACGGTAATCGCCGCCCGGTTGGGCTCCTCTTCGCCGGCAGTTCGAACGGCTACACCTTCGCCAACAGGATCGGAGACGTCTTGTCTGCATTAAGCGTCTCCATCGACGGCACCTGACCGGATTCCGCAGCCAACTCCTGACGGGAGCGCTCACGCTCGGGATGCTTCTCCCGCTGCTGGCGCGCTGCACCACGAACCGCAAGGATAGCGCAGTGCCGCCACCTACAGTCTCTCAGGTGCTCGACCGTCACACCGGGCGGCTCATGTCGCTGCCAGGTGTCGTCGGCACGGCGGAGGGCGAGTGCTCGGGCCAGCCGTGCATCCTGGTGCTGGTCGAGCGGCTGACCCCCGCGTTGCGCCAGGCGATACCACCCGAGCTCGAAGGGATAGCGGTGGAGATCCGAGAGACGGGAAGGATCGAGAAGCGGTCTGAGCTATGAGCTAAAAGCTATGAGCTATGAGCTGTGAGCTGTAAGCTGTGAGCTGTGAGCAAGAAATGCGGGGAGCTGGGACTACAGACTATCACCCATGCAAATGAAGTCCGCTTCCTGAGATTTTTCATATTCCTGGCTCCTAGCTTCTGGCTTCTAGCTCATAGCTCAGAGCTTTTAGCTCATAGCTCCTGGCTCATAGCTCATAGCTCCTCAACTATTGACAGACCCGGGACCGCGCGGTAGGACAGAGTACGCCTACATACGTCCTTTGCGGGATTCCATCCGGAGGAAACGCCCATGTTCCTCTCTACCCGGCTGTCGAGGTCACCGCTGGTGCTCCTCGCCGCCGTCGCGCTGATCCTCGCCGTCTCGTTTGCCTGCTCCGATGAGCCGTCCGACTCCATCACCGGTCCCCAGCTCCAGAGTGCCGGCCCGTTCGATTCGCGACAACCGGATGTTCGAGCCGCGCTGATCGCGCAGGAGCGGCATAATCCGCGGCTGAGAGCCACTGCTGGTGTGGTCGGCACCGCGGTCGGATTGAATTCCGCCGGCCAGGCGGTAGTCAGGGTCTTCACCACCTCGGCTGGGGTCGCCGGGATCCCTGCCAGCCTGGACAACGTGCCGGTTGCAGTCGAGGTCACCGGCAGGTTCATCGCCCGTAGCGATCCGACCGGCCGCCTGCGGCCGGCGCCGGTCGGGTTCTCGGTGGGCCATCCCGACATCACCGCCGGGACCGCCGGGGCGCGGGTGACAAATCAGGCCGGTCAGCTCTTCATCCTGAGCAACAACCATGTGCTCGCCGCCAGCAACAACGCCTCGATAAACGACGCAACCCTGCAGCCGGGACCGTTCGATGGAGGGGTGTATCCGGCGGATTCCATGGCGAGTCTGGCGGATTTCCAGGTGATCGATTTCGCGGGGGGCGACAACACCATGGACGCCGCCATCGCGCTCACCACCGCCGACAACTTCGGTAACGCTACGCCCACGGATGACGGGTACGGGGTGCCGAGCGCCGACCTGTTCGGCGATGCCAACAGCGACGGAGTCTTCGACGACAAAGCCGCGTTGCTCGGCCTGGACGTGCAGAAGTACGGCCGCACCACCAAGCTGACCCACGGGACCGTTACCGGAATCAACGCGACCATCACCGTCTGCTACGAGGTGATCTTTATCTTCTGCGTGCTCGAGGCCAACTACGTGGACCAGCTCCTCATCAGTGACGCCAGCTTCAGCGGTGGGGGCGACTCCGGCTCGCTCATCGTGACCGATGACGCCAACAAGAACCCGGTCGGGCTCCTCTTTGCCGGCAGCGAGACCAACACGATCGCCAATCGAATCGACCTGGTGCTCAACCGGTTCGGAGTGCAGGTGGACGGCAGCGCGGGACCACCTCCGCCGCCGGCCAGCAGCGTACACATCGGCGACCTGGACGGCTCCGCTGCGTCACAGGGTTCGACCTGGACCGCCTCAGTGTCGGTCACCGCGCACGATGACGCACACGGGCTGGCGAGCGGCGCGTTGGTGAGTGGTAGCTGGAGCGGTGGGGCCACCGGCGCCGGATCGTGCACTACCTCCGCCTCGGGGACCTGCACGGTGACGAAGAGCGGGATCCGGAAGAAGGTCGCCCGGGCCACGTTCACGGTCGGCGGCGTAAGCCATGGCACGCTGACGTACGCCCCCGGGAGCAATCACGATCCCGAGAGTAACAGCAACGGAACCACGATCACGGTGGCGAGGTAGAAGGAACGCAGTCAAGCGAAACATTCCTCATCCTGAGCCATTGCGAAGGGCTCAGGATGAGGAATCCTTTGTTCACCTCACATCTTCCCTCTCACTTCTCACTTCT
>DATFFX010000225.1:0-2732 GCA_035249825.1 Gemmatimonadales bacterium
GCTTGCTATCGAGGCGGGATACAAGGTGGAGGAAACAATGCTCAACCGATATGATCTCTACACCGCGGACGAAGCCTTCTTCACCGGCACCGCAAGCGAGATCGTCGGCATCCGGCAGCTGGACGGCCGCCTCATCGGCACCGGAAAGGCCGGTCAGATCACCCGAGATCTTCGCGCTCGTTTTCATGCACTCGTACGGAGTTGATCAGTCGACCCGGAGAATTCACGATGGCATGGAGAGTTCTCGACCACGCTGAGCGGCGCTGGAATGTTTCTCTGGCCGCCGAGCGGCGGCCGAACTCGCCTCAGTGGAACCTGGTATTTTCCTTCCGGCCCTCAGATGCCGGCCAGAGATCAGTCTGGGCAACCTACCCACTTTCGTCCTCATCCAAGGCTGCTCTTTTCGCCCAGGCTGAGCGTGTTTCCAACGACGATTTAGTGACACTTCTAGCTCAACTGCTGGGTTGACTGGCATGGGCTTTGCCCGTCTGCACTGCCGTATTTCTCCCTGATTTTCAGCTTGCGCAAGGACAGCGATGTCGACCCCAGACCCGTTTCCGGAGCGACTCCGCTTCGCCGAGTTCACTCTCGACCGGCTCCCTAACGGCCGGTGCCGGGCTCGAGTTGGTCTGACCTGGCGAGACTCGGAACAGTTTACCGGTGAGGGCGAGGGCCTTGCATCCCAGGCCGGCGAGCTTCGCTGTGCGGCGCAGGCATGTGTCATTGCCTTGGGCCAGGCAGTGCAGGGCGGCCTGAGCTTCGAGCTGCTCGGGGTCAAGGCCGTTCGAGCCTTTGATGCTACAGTCGTCATCGTTTCTCTTGCGGTGCACGGTGAGGGCAGCGGACACCGGGTGGTCGGATCTTATCTGACCGAAGCGGATACTCCCCGGGGTGCTGCCCTCGCAGTCCTGAATGCGACCAATCGAATACTCGGCAATCGGCTGTACATGCGGTAAGTCGAAAGCCTGTCAGGTTCTTGCCTCAGTTCGCCTCTGGTCCCGCGGTTTGCAGTGCGCTCGAGGCTGGTTGGCCCCTGTTACCCGAAACATTGCCGAAAGTGCGAGCCGCACCCAATCGCGCTGAGGGAGCTCCTATGCCTGGGTCTCTAGCCTGTCTTGCGCTGCTCACTCTTTTCGCTGTTGGCTGCGGAGGGCGAAGCTCCACCCCTCCGCCATCACCACTGACGACAAGTTCCGCGACGGCGTCAGGTTCAGTCTCCGATACTGTGGGCAACACCGATCTTCCGGACGCCCCTCCCATCGATCCACGTCTTCTCGCGGCTGACACTGCGGCGGAGCTGCAGGTCGCGGCCGACTCGCTTGCCGACGAAGAGGTGCTCGAGGAATTAGCTGAAGCACATCTCAAGACGGATGAGTCGGAAGAGACCGACGGCGATGAACAGCCGGAGCGAATTCCCGGTGGAGCCGAGGCACTCGCCGATGCGGTCACCTGGGACATCGACGTCGAGACCTTCAACAACCACGCCCGGGTTCAATACTATCTCGACTTCTTCCAGGGACGTGGCCGGGAGAGAATGGCGATCTGGCTGAACCGGTTGCCACGCTATGAAGCGATGATCCGGGAACGTCTGCAGCGGGATAGTCTCCCCGGGGACCTGGTGTATCTGGCGTTGATCGAAAGCGGCTTTTCCAACACCGCTACCAGCCGGGCCAAGGCCGTCGGCATGTGGCAGTTCATGAAAGCGACCGGCAAGGGGTACGGCCTGCGAGTCGACTCATGGGTGGACGAGCGGCGCGATCCCTATCGTGCCACCGATGCGGCTGCGAAGCATCTGCGGGATCTCAACCGCCGATTCAACTCGCTGTATCTGGCGGCCGCAGCATACAACGCCGGATCGGGCAAGGTGTCACGCGGCCTTGGGAGGCTCCCGGAAGAAGAGAGCGACGTGATGTATTCCGACGCCGCGTTCTTCCGGTTATACGACACCAAGTTGCTGAAGCGCGAGACCAAGGATTATGTACCCAAGCTGATTGCAGCGGCGCTGATCGCCAAGCAGCCGGAGCGGTACGGCTTCAAGATCGGGAAGGCGGAGCCGATGGTGTACGATTCCATCATTGTACCGGACATGACCGGACTCGACGTTCTTGCCCGCCTTGCCGACACCACCGTTGCCGCCATCCGAGAGCTGAATCCTCAGTATTTGAGGCTGGCGACACCGCCGGGAAGGTCCTCGCTGGTTCGGCTTCCCGCGGGTCATGGCCCAATGACTGTGGCTGCCTACGCCGTGCTTCCACCTCGGCAGAGAGTGACCTTCGTCGAACACTTCGTGGTTCGGGGAGAGACGCTCAGCGGGATCGCGTTACGGTACCGGGTAAGCCAGTCGCTCTTGATGGCCTCGAACCCGAAGGCGAAAAGTCGAAGGCTCAGGATCGGCCAGCGCATCGTGGTGCCGACCGGCGGGGTGCCCTCGACCAAAGTCGCGCGCCGCATGGCGGAGCCGGTGGTTGCGGCGGGCACCACGAGCAGGACCTTCCACCGGGTGCAACGCGGCGAGACCGTCTCCGAGCTGGCCGACGAGTATGGTGTAACCGAGCGGGAGCTTCTCGCATGGAACGGCCTGGACAGCCGCGGCCGCATTCGCGCCGGCCAGCGGATACGGGTATCGGCGCCCGGGATTCGCCGGGCACCTCGAGTGCAGCAGACAGGGCAGGGAGCCGGGAAGACTCACATCGTGCGGCGGGGAGAAACACTGACGAGCCTGGCGAGACGAT
>DATFFX010000226.1:0-3550 GCA_035249825.1 Gemmatimonadales bacterium
GAGCACAGTCGCATACGCACCAGGTACATTCTGGGTGAAAACGGTAGTGGGAATGGATGTACTGGTGTGGTTTGCGCCATCGTACTGCGTCTTCAGTGCGCCGGCTGTACAGAACGCGCCGACTGGAGCAGTCGCGGCGAAACAGACGTTCGCCTGCGAGCCCAGTGTGGCATCATACTTGGCAATGTAGTCGTAGTTAGCCTGAGTAGCCGGCTCGTTCCCCTTCGCGAACCCATACTGAAAAACCAGCGTGTGCGAATTTCCTGCCGCAGTGCTCAAGCCATGCAGCGCGAGGCGCTCCGCAATCACCTCGCCCTCGTGGTAGAGGCTCTTCTGCGGATTCAGTACGCTGTTGATCCAGGTGCAGTCCGACAGACCGGTCGGACCGTTAGCGCACTGTTGGAAATCGCTGCTGCTGACGCCGGCGGCGAAATCTGGTTTCTCTAGATCCTTGCTGCCGTTCTCCAGCAAGCTGTCGTCACTGCAACCCATCGCGAGCGCGAGCAGCAACGCGGTTGCCCCCCAGAAGCGGGAGGCTCGGACATTACATCTCATGTTGTGAACTCCAAGAAGGGAGGGGGGAGTTGCCGGCGATCGCACCGGCGGCGTCCTGTTCGGCAGCTGGGCTGTCTCTGTCTGAGTGAGACCCTGGGCTTTGCGGACCGGCCTCGCGGCCGGGGTGCTCTTGTCAGGGAAATTCTACGGCTACATCCGTCCTTTCACGCCAGGCTCCGTTATCAGCTTCCGGGCCGACGCTCACCTCCCTCTCCTGGAGAGTGTGACTCCGCGTCCAGGTGGCTTAGTGTGACGAGGTGCATGGAAGACACAAGCTCCGAGGCAAACAGTGCTCACTCACGCTGGTTGTGAGTGCACTCGCCTATAGGGTGGAGTACATGGGCAAGGAACCGGGGCGACCTTATCGGCCTCCGTGAATTGCGCGTGAATAGCTGCGTGAATCCGTGATTTCTTTGCTTGCGCACCGAAGAACCGGGCGATACGATAACTCCGGAGGGTTAGTCACGAGTTAAATCGCGGTAAAATTTTCGGCTTAAGGCACCTCATGCTCCGCCTCAAGGTCCTCGGCGGTATTTCCGTCGAGCGAGATGACCAGCCGCTTTCATCCAACGGTCCGAGACCCCGTCTTCTCGCTCTGCTGGCCCTGGTCGCGGGGCATGGATCAGGTATCAGCCGGGACAAGCTTTCGGCGTATCTCTGGCCCGAGAGTGACACGCCTCGCGCCCGCAACAGCCTCAAGCAGGGCCTCTGCTCCATCCGCCAGTCGTTCGGAATACCCTTGGCGAAAAGTGTCGGCGGTCTCATCCGGCTCGATCCCGCTCTCATCGAGGTCGACCTGTGGCAGTTCGATGCGGCGCTGGCCCGAGGGGATGAAGCCGCGGCGGTAGCTGTCTACCGCGGTCCCTTCCTCGACGGGTTCTATGTGTCCGGGCTGGATGAGCTGGAGCGCTGGATTCAGAGCGAGCGGGAGCGACTCGCCCGGCGCTATGCGGATGGCCTCCAGGCCTTGGCGCAGCGGGCCGAGTGTGATCGGGATCCGCTCGCCGCCAGCATTTGGTGGCGTCGGCTCACCGTGGTCGAGCCGCTCTGCTCAACCGCAGCACTGGGCTACATGCGCGCGCTGGCTGCAGCGGGCGATCCCACCGGTGCCAGAGAACACGCGCGAGCGCACGCGACGTATGTTCGCGCCGAGCTCGGTGGGCCGGTCGCTGAGTCAGTTGTGGCCTTCGCCAACCAGCTCAGGCGCGACTCAGGCGAGTCATTGGTGGCCGAGCCTTCGGCGTGCGCGCCGGCTGTTCCGGTCGTGACGCCGGTGGGCCGACCCGTGATCGCGGTACCCAACCTACGGAGACAGCTGCCAGGCGCGGCCGCCGTCCTGTCTCACAGGGTCCTCGCTCTGCCGGCGGTTCCCCGCCAAGTCTGGTGGGCAGTGGCTACCTGTCTGACGGTGGCCCTGCTGCTGGTCACATCGGCTTCTGGGGGCCGTCGCCCTGCGGCGACCCCGCTCCTTGAGAGCTCACTCACCACCGTAGCCATCATGCCGTTTACCGCAACGGGCGGTGCTGAAGTAGCGGAGCTCGGCCGGGGTCTGGAGGAGCTCCTCGCGGCAAGGCTCGATGGCGCCGACGGTCTCCGCACCGTATCTACTGGTTCCGCGGCGGCCCGTGCCTCTCGACTTTACCTGCGCGGTCACCTGATCTCGGGTGGTGCTCATCTTCGGGCGACGGCAACGCTCTACGACCGGGGCAACACCAACATGGCAGTCGCGTGGGCGGAGGCGCAGACCGACGGCAACGACCTGTTCGATCTGGCCGATGCGCTTGCCACCCAGCTCATCGCGGAGCAATACCAGGGTGCCGATGAGCGCCTGACCAAGGTCGCTGCGACGAGCACCCGCTCGTTGCCCGCTCTCAAGTCGTACCTCTCGGGAGAACGCCGGCTGCAGGCAGGCAGTTATCCGGCCGCAGTAGACGCCTTCCGGCAGGCAGTGGCCGCGGACAGTACGTTCGCCCTGGCCTACTATCGCCTGAGTATCGCCGCCGATTGGAGCGGGCGCAGGAGAACTGCGCTATCGGCTGCGGAACTCGCCGCTCGCTACAGTGATCGGCTGTCGAATCACGATCGCCGCCTGGTGGAGGCCTATCTGGTACAGCGGCGGGGCAGAATGGATGAGGCCGAGCGACTGTACCGGGCAATCGTCGCTGATTACCCGGAGGACGCGGAGGCCTGGCTCCAGCTGGCGGAGGTTCTCTTTCGCGCGAACCCCCTGCGAGGCCGCTCGGCTGAGGAGGCAGAGCCGGCGTTGCAGCGGGTTCTTTCCTTGGATCCTCATAATAAGGAAGCCCTCATCCACCTCGCGCGGATCGCAGCAATGCGGGGTAACGGCAGCGCGGTCGACTCGCTGATCAGGCAAACCAGGAGCGTGACGCCTGACTCGGCGGTGCTGGGCCTGCGTGCCTTCCGGGCGTTTGCGCTGGGAGATCGCCCCGGCTGGAATGACGCAGCGCGGGAGCTGATGGCGTATCCCGGGCTGATTCCGGCGACCGCAGCCTTGCAAGCGGCAGTGTATGTGGATGACCTCACCGGATCCGAGCGGTTCGCCGAGATGCTCACTGGTGGGAATCTTTCCTGTGTGCTGCAGTCCCTGGGCAGGCGGATGCTGGCCCAGGCACAGCTGTCTCGCGGTCATCCGAGCGCCGCCATGGCGAGGCTCGCCTCTGCCGGACCCTGTGACGCAGGTGCTTCGCTGGAGTTACGAGCCGTGTACGCCTCGCATCCGTTCGTTCAGACCAGCCGCCGCCGGCTACGCCATCTATTGATGGCGCTGCGGACCTGGCAGCCTGCTGCCGCGGCGGACGGAGAATACGAGGATTCTACCGACAACATTCCGGCGCAGCTGCGGCGATATGGTATGGGACTCGTCGCGCTCCGGTTGGGCGACACGGTGCAAGCCCATCATGCCTCCGTGGCTCTGTCCCGATTGAGTGACCGGGCCTCTGCGGGCGACCTCGGGTGGAGCCTGTCCCGAAGCCTT
>DATFFX010000227.1:0-2311 GCA_035249825.1 Gemmatimonadales bacterium
CGAGGATCTCGTCACGTCCGCCCGGTACGACCAGCACCTGCCGGAGCAGTGGATTTCGCTGCACGTAGCGAGCCTTCTCCAGGAGGTACGTTCGAACACCTCCAGTGGTCTCGCCGAAGAACTCGGATATGTCGAGCACGCCGAGGTTGGCCGCCGGCCGGAGCGGCTCGGGGAGAGCGGCCCGGGCAATGTTGAGGGCCGTTCCGGCGGGAAAGCTGGAGGGCTGGAGATCCAGAATCCCTGCGGCGGGATCAGTCAGAGCAATCCCCAACCGGGTACATCGTTCCGCAGTTACGGCAACGGTTCTTACAGCCGGATGCGCGGGGAGGAACTTCGAATCCGCAGCGATCGCACGTCAGCGGGGCAGCGGGGCCGCGGGGCTGCGGGGAATTTGCATGTCTCAGCGATGGATTGTTCTCTCTCAAGAGAGAACCGGCTGCATCAGGCGGTTGCTGCCCCGCGGCCCCGCTGTCCCGCTGCCTACCCAAGCCGATACGCCCCAGTCAGAAACGGGTTAGTGAGCCGCTCGATGCCGATCGTCGTGGGGGGACCGTGACCACTGTGAACCACCACGGAATCGGGCAAAGAAAGGAACTCCGTCTGGATACTGGCCAAGAGGACTGTCGGATCTCCCCCCGGCAGGTCGGTACGGCCTACCGAACCACTGAAGAGGACGTCACCTCCGAAGATCATGCCTTCTCCCACAAAACTCACACTGCCTGGAGAGTGTCCCGGCGTGAATCGCACTGTGAATTCGAAGGCACCCACCCGCAGAACCTGTCCCGGCTGGAGCTCCCGATCGGGAGGGGGCGCACGCTCGACCTGCATGCCCAGCCACGCACCATACTGGGGGAGAGCGTCGTAAATCGGGAGGTCCAGCGGGTGCAGGTGAATCGAAGCCCCGGTTGCGGCGTGCACCGCACCTACCCCGAGGATGTGGTCGATATGCGCATGAGTGAGCCAGATGCCCTGCAAGGTCCACGCGCGGGAGTCCAGTTCGGCCAGGAAAGTTGCAGCCCCTTCACCTGGATCGACGATCACCGCTTCCCGGCTCCGCCGATCCGCGATGAGATAACAGTTCTCGGCAAACTGCCCGTTAGGCAGTGCGACGACTTCCAGATCAGACACCAACCTGCGCCTTGGCAGCGAGACGGCTCTTTCGCTCGGTCAGGTACTTCTCGACCGCAATCGCCGCCGTAGTGGCATCGCCGACGGCGGTAGTGATTTGCCGGGTGAGCTGAGAACGCACATCGCCCGCCGCATAAAGCCCCGGAATCGACGTCATCATCCGGTCGTCGGTAATCAGATATCCGGCTGGATCATGCTCTGCGTGCTGCTTCACCAGTCCGGTGTTCGGCCGGAATCCAATGAAGATGAAGGCTCCGGTCGCCGCCAGCGACGACTTCAGGCCCGTGACGGTGTCCACCAGCTCGACCGACTGCAGGCCGGCGGGACCACCCTTGAATTCCGTGACCTGTTTGTTCCAGATCACTTCGACCTTGGGATTCGCGAAGAGCGCCTCCTGCAAAATCCTCGAGGCCCTGAACTGGTCACGCCGGTGGATCACATAGACCTTCTCGGCGTAGCGGGTGAGATAGGCGGCCTCCTCGACTGCGGCGTCCCCGCCACCAATCACGGCGAGCGTCTCGCCCTTGAAGAACGCTCCGTCGCACACAGCGCAGTACGAGACGCCCCGGCCGGCGTACTCGACCTCGCCCGGCACCTCGAGTTTCGTGGGTGTGCCGCCGGCTGTAAGTATGACGCTGGGAGCTTCGTAGATTTGGCCCAGTGCGGTGGACACCTCGAAAATGCCATCCTCGCGCCGCACGATTGAATCAACCGTATCCTGCCGAATGTCGGCGCCGAATTTAACCGCGTGGGCGGTCATGAGATCCGCCAGTTGGCGTCCCAGGACGTGGTCGAAACCGGGATAGTCGTCGATCCACTCTGTATTGAGGAGCTCACCACCCGGAACCCCGCGCTCCAGCACGACGGAGCGGAGCAGCCCCCGGCCGGCATACAGGGCCGCGCAAAGGCCTGCAGGCCCCGCGCCTACGATGATGAGGTCAAGTTCCTCGCTGCGGATCATGGCTTCCCCGAGATGTTGGCTCCCGGAATATAGAACGCACTCGGGTTCCCGAGTATGAGCGGGAGCTAGGGGCTATGAGCTAGGAGGTATAGGCTATGAGCTATGAGCTATGAGCCAAATTCGAGCCGCCTGCTGACTGCCAAGCAACGTATCTCGCGGCTCCCCGACGCTCATAGCTCATAGCTCATAGCTCATAGCTCATAGCTCATAGCTCATAGCCCA
>DATFFX010000228.1:0-3714 GCA_035249825.1 Gemmatimonadales bacterium
GATACAGGAGCAGGAAAATATCCTCGCCGCACAACCCGTCTTCCGGCTTGACAATGAACTTCTTTTCACCGCCATCCTCGCGCAGTAACTCCACCATTTCTGCTACTGTCACGTAGCGGGCCTGGCCACTGAAGGGATGCAGCAGAATCTTCCGGTCAAGAATGAATGCGACTGTATTGGCCTGGCGGAGTCCGATGGCCATCAGGAAGGAGCGCAAGACCATCTTATGGTCATAGAAGCCACCCCAGGCGTTGATCCGGCTACAGTGCACGGCGTGCTGGTAGTCACTGACGTAGTCTTGAGGACTGTTTCGGGTGAGGTCGTAGATGGTATCGGATTCGGCGAAAAAGCCCCGCCGCCACATCTCGAGCTTGCGGCTGAGGGGCAGATCCTTTCGAGGCCGCTTCCACTCGCGCTCCGCCCATCTGTAGGTCGTGCGAACGAAGTGGTATAGCCTTCGATCAGCCCGCTTCAGGGTGATGCCAAGCTGGTCCAACGGGTGCCGCGCAGTCATTGAGAGAACATAGCCCTTATTTGCACCTAAAGTCACCCGTGTTTTGGTACGCCGGCCGCGGACAGAAACGTTGCTTCCATCAGGGGCCAGGGTTGGCGGCAGTCTGCATCATACGCTGAACCAACGCTATTTCATCCTCGTTGATCTCGTGCCCCATTCCGGGGTAGAGCCGCATCGTCACTTGGCCGTGGAGCAGGCGCAGCACGTCGGCCGACGATCGAACCCGGTCGGCGGGGATGTGAGAGTCAATGTCACTACATCCCAGGAATATCGGCGTCCCTTCGACCGATCCGGGATAGGCCCGCGGCGTTCCATCCGGACCAATGAGACCCCCACTCAAGCTCGCCACCCCGCCGTAGCGGCGCGCATGACGGGCTGCGTACTCTGCCACCAGGCAAGCGCCTTGTGAGAACCCCAGCAGCAGGGTTCGCTCGAGCGGTACTCCACCTTCGGTCACTCGCGCAAGCACCTCCTCGACCGCCTGCATCGCCGAGGAGATTCCGGGCTCGTTAGCAGCGATCGGGGCGAGGAAGCTTTGGGGCCACCAGCTATTCCCACCGGCCTGGGGCGCCAGGTACGCGAAGTCGAGTGCGCCGAGAGCCGGCGCAAGAGTGAGGATGCTTTCGGCCGTCGCGCCGCGCCCGTGTAGCATCACCATCGCTCCACGTGCCTGACTCAATGGCGCACCGGCCGTGCGAACCGGCTGACCCTGGTGGGGTCCCTTCACAGTGCCGTCTCCTCCCGATCAGTGGTGAAGCCGGGCCCTGCTGTGGCGAGCTCCACCGGCTGGCCGTCGGGATCACGGGTGAAAAAGCTCTTGAAGTACTGCTGATCGTGGATCGCCGAGGCGGGGAAGCGCGCGGCAAGGAGCTTCGCCCGCCACAGCTCCAGCGCATGCTCGTCGGCTACGGTCAGAGCATAGTGGTCGGTCTGCCCCGCTCCGTGAGCCACTGGTGGATGACCCGGCCGCTCGAAGTAAGTCACGATCGATCCCGGCTCGCCCGGGCCCACACCCCAATACCAGTGGAACGAGTCAGGCATATCGAAGTTGGCGGTACGCTTCACCCGCCGAAGAGCCAGGATGCCATGGAGGAACTCGTGGGTATTATCGATGTTCGCGGCGATGGCGGTGATGTGGTGCAGGCCGCGAAAGGACATGTCCGGCGTAATCTCCGGAACAGCATGCGGCCAGGTTTCGGCTGCGATGCGTTTCGTGTCGCGGTTGGCCTTCAGCATTGCAGGCGGCGGGGGCCGGTGTTCGGTGCCGACTCGGTCGGGCGTTTCATCCCGGCTCCAGCCCGCACCGCGGGTAGCGATCTCGATCACGGTCCCGTCGGGATCGCGATGATAAACGGACTCGAAGTAGTGCCGGTCCAGCGGCCCGTTCACCGCGATCCCGCTATCCGTCAGGCGGCGCTTCCACCGCAGCAGAGCATCTCGTGTCTCCACCAGCAGGGCAAAGTGGTGCGTACCTCCGACACCCTCACGCCCCGGCGCCAGTCCAGGGCGTTCGATAAACGAAATGACGCTGCCGGGTGCGCCACTGCCGATCGCCAGGTAGAGATGCCTTTGCGGAGGCATCTCCGGAACGCGCGCGCGTGCCAGCACCCGGAACCCCAGCATTCCGACGTAGTACTGCTCCGTACGGTCCGCGTCGGAACAGATCACCGTGATGTGATGCAAGCCCAGAATGCTCACAGCGTCTAGCGATTCGATCCCTGGGCGGCCGGCTCAGGATTTCTCAGTGGCGGCAAACTCGATTCGATGTCGGCTCGCCTGGGTTCGAGCCAGGGAGGGAGAACCAGGCGTGACCCCAGCTGCTCCATCGCCTCATCTGCTCCGAAGCCTGGACCATCCGTCGCTATCTCGAACAGCGCACCTCCTGGCTCTCTGAAGTACACTGACTTGAACCAGAAACGATCGATCACCGGCGTTGGCCGGCGGCCGGAGTCGTACAGGCGGCGCTGCACTTCGAGCTCCGTGGCATCGTCGGGTACCCGCCAGGCGATGTGGTGTACGCTGCCTGTTCCCCAGGTTCCCGGCCGCCCAGTGGGAGCCTCCCGGATATCCAGTACCCTCCCTGAGCGGCTACCGTCGAGCACAAAGCGGTGCCAGCCATGTTCCTCACCTATCTCCTCGAAGCCCAGGGTTCGGGTCAGGAAGTCTGCTGTTGGAGCCATGCTCCGCTCCAGCAGACGCACGCCGTGCAGGCCACGCACCTGACTCGAGCCAGGTACCGAACTGGCAGCCCAAGGTGTGAACTCGCGGGGCTCGGCCGTTTCAACCAGCGCCAGAGCAAGACCGTGAGGATCGGCGAAGGTGAGCAGCCGCTCTCCGAATCGAACGGCAGGTTGGCCAACCTGAATACCATGCTGCTCCAGCCGGCCGGCCCAGAACTGCAGCGATCCGGTGGGCACCGCCAGGGTGACTTCAACGGTGAGGCCGACGCCGACCACCCCCGGCGCCATATCCGGCCAGGGGAAGAACGTCAAATCAGTTCCGGGATGCGCGACAGCGTCGGCATAGAAGAGGTGGTAGGTCCCGGGAACATCCTGGTTGACCGTCTTCTTCACCAGGCGCATGCCCATGACTCCGGTGTAGAAGTCCAGGTTCTCCTGGGCATCGCCTGCAATCACAGTGATGTGATGCAGGCCCGTGATGCCGTCAGCTGCGGACATGTCCGCCCCCGGTTCTCCGGCGAGCCACCGCCCGGTCCAGCGAATAGTCCCCGGCTCCAGCCAGGGCCAATGCCAGAGAGGCTCCCAGGAGTGAAAGTGCGAACTCGATGCCGTTGGGCAGGAAGAAGCCATTCTTCAGGTGAACCAGGGTTATTGCACCCAGCATGTCGAGCGCAAGCAGGAGAGCAACGGGTCTGGTGAGCAACCCCAGGATGAGAGCAATCCCGCCGAAAAACTCCAGCAGGGCAACTGCCGGCCCTACAATCCCCGCCAATGGGATCCCCATTTCACCGAAGGCGCCGGCGACACCGGGCAGACCGAACTGAAACAGCTTCTGGGCGCCGTGTGCGACAAAGATGGTGCCCGCCACGACCCGCAGCACGGCAAGTGCTGCGTCCACCCGTGAGGCGGGAACTGTGGCTGCCTCCGAACGTGCCCGGGGACTGATCTGCGAATGGCTCGGTGCAGCAGCAGTGTTGAGGTATGTCATGGTGCCAACTCTCCGTTCAAGGTCAATTGTCT
>DATFFX010000229.1:0-3514 GCA_035249825.1 Gemmatimonadales bacterium
AGCAAGTCGCTTTCGATGCCAGCTCTCGAGGAAGAAGCCGCGTTCGTCCTGGTGAACAACGGGTTCGATGAGGAGCACATCGGGAATTGTCGCATGGGGCGTAACCTTCACCGCCGAGGCTGCTCCTGCAGTAGCTGCCGCAGATAATCCGCGTAACCTGTCCTGCCAAGAGAACCGGCGAGGCGTTCCAACTGGGTCCCATCGATGTAGCCCATGCGGTACGCGATCTCTTCCGGACACGAGATCTTCAGCCCTTGCCGCTGCTCAATGGTCTCGATGAAGTGACTGGCCTGCAACAGGGATTCGTGAGTGCCCGTGTCGAGCCATGCCGTTCCGCGCCCGAGTCGTTCGACCTCCAACTCACCCCGCTGGAGGTAGGCCGCATTCACGTCCGTAATCTCCAGCTCGCCACGCGCAGAAGGGCGAATCTGGCTGGCGATGTCCACCACACGTTCATCATAGAAGTAGAGACCGGTGACTGCATAGTTTGAGCGCGGCTCCGCCGGTTTTTCCACTATCGACCTGGGCCGCCCTGCGGCGTCGAATTCGATGACCCCGTAGGCGCTCGGATTCTGCACGTGATAGCCGAAGATCGTTGCGCCGTGCCGACGGCGCGATGCGCGCTGAAGGATGTGGCTTAGCTCGTGCCCATAGAAAATGTTGTCACCCAGCACCAGGCATGAGGGTCCCCCTCCAATGAACTCCCGGCCAATGATAAAGGCCTGAGCCAGCCCATCGGGCGAAGGCTGCTCGGCATAGGAGATGGCGAGACCCCATTGGGATCCGTCCCCCAGCAGGCGCTGGAATGCCGGGAGGTCCTGAAGAGTGGATATGATCAGGACATCCCGGATCTCCCCCAGCATCAGCGTGCAAAGCGGATAGTAAATCATTGGCTTATCGTAGATCGGCAGGAGCTGCTTGCTGACAGCGCGGGTAACAGGATAAAGACGTGTGCCGGTACCCCCAGCGAGAATGATCCCCTTCCGCGTCATGCTGCATTCACCAGGGCATTGCTCACGTCAGTACTCCAGCGGCAGCGCTACCCGCCGCCCGTCGCGCGCGGACTGATATGTGGCTATCAGGATTTCGAGCGAGTGGAGTCCCTCCCGTCCATCCGTATCCGGCACCGCTTCGCCTCTGAGCGATTTGATGACGTTGTCATAATAGAGCGGGTGTCCGAAGCCGTACACTGATGTTGTCTCATAGCTGGCTTGCTGGATCTTGGCGTCATCCGGATCTGAATCGGCGAATTCCCAGTGGTCGATCCGGTTCACAGCCACCCCGCCCACCCGCACAGTCCCCTTTTCGCCGATGATAGTGATCGAGCCCTCGAGGTTCTTGGGATACGTGAGCATGGTCACGTTCATGGAGCCCAGAGCACCGGTGCGCCAACGGATGCTCACCACTCCGGTGTCTTCGACCTGGATATTCCGTTCCAGCGTGGCTGTGTACGCCTGCACGCTTTCGACCGGGCCGACGAGCCAGTCCAGCAGATCCACATAGTGGCTCGCCTGGTTCATGAAGGCGCCGCCGTCGAACTCCCACGTCCCTCTCCAGGGCGCGCTGTCGTAATACGACTGCGGCCGGCTCCAGAACACGTTGATGGTTACCATGTAGATGCGGCCGAAGCGGCCCTTTTCGACCGCACGCTTCAGCAGCTGGAGGGTGGCGTTTCGCCGGTTCTGCTTCACCACGAAGAGATGGACTCCGGCCTGATCGCACGCGTGCACCATGCGTTTACCGTC
This sequence comes from Gemmatimonadales bacterium, assembly GCA_035249825.1. Classification (GTDB taxonomy): domain Bacteria; phylum Gemmatimonadota; class Gemmatimonadetes; order Gemmatimonadales; family GWC2-71-9; genus CAVVWJ01. The sequence goes on from DATFFX010000229.1 coordinate 1,746, forward strand.
ACGCCACCGGGTGGCCATCGGCTTTTCGGTCATGACATGCCGGCCGGCACCGGCCACCTGAATGGCTTGATCTGCATGCAGGCCGCTCGGAGTGGCCAGGATGACAACATCCGCGTCGGTTCCGGCGAGGAGGGCATCGAGACTCCGATAGCCGGGCGCGCCGGTCCGCTCCTCAGCCCGGCCCAACGCTGCAGGATCGATGTCGCACACGCCGACCAACTCAGCCCGCTCGGCATGCTTCTCGATGGCGGCGAAGTGACTTTCGGAGATTCGGCCGCAGCCCACCAGCGCCAACCGGATGGGCCGGTCGGTGACAAAAGGCTTCGTGATGAACATCGGTCCGGGGGTTTCCACAATGGCCGGGAAGATAGCAGCCCCCTGCCCTGCACGGCATTGCAGTGCGTCGGCGCAGTATCGAGCGCAAGACTCTGGCGCTAATGCGGGCCAGTGGTTATCATGTGAATAGTTTCACAAAGTAGCGCAACACCACCAAGGAGACCCTCGATGGCGACCGTGACCCGACCCGTGTCCGCCCATTCGGCCTACCCTGCCGACGGCGTTGCGAAACTCTTTGCCCCTCCCGAGACTGAACAGCCCGCTGACAAGCTCCGCCGCCTTCTGCACGAGGCGCGTGCCCGGAAGTCTTTCCTGCACACCGCCGGCGCGTACGACGCATTCACGTCCGCGATCATGACGCGTCTGGGCTTCAAGGCCCTGTACGGCAGCGGCTGGCAACTCGCCGCGACCAAGAGCATGTTCCCGGATATCGGAGTGTACGGCTCCCACGACATGGTGAAGCTGGTCCACGAAATGTGGATGGGCATCGAGGGAGCGCGGAACACGCACTACTACGACACCGATGGTAAGGAAGTACTGGAGGCGCCGCCCGCCTTCGTGGACATGGAAGCCGGGTTCGGCGGACCGACCCAGACCTTTACCCTCGCCGTAGAGCTGATCCGAGCTCGGGCCGCCGGCGTACACCTGGAAAATCAGGATCCGGCGAACCGCACCTGCGGCCACATCGTGAACGTGGGCAAGCAGAAGCGCAACAAGGTGCTGGTCCCTCGCAAGGACTGGCTGGCCAAGCTGAAGGGCATCAAGGCTGCATCGCAGGCGACCGGCGTGGACGTCGTCATCATTGCCCGAACCGACTCGATCGATGGTGCCCTGCCGGACCAGGAGCCGGGTGGGGTACAAATGGCGATCGAGGACGCCTGGGAAGCGGCGGAGCTTGGGGTGGATGTCATCTGGCCCGAATTCAATAATACCGAGATCGATCAGCCCCAGGAGTTCGCTGAAGGGGTTCGGAAGCACTATCCCGACCAGATGCTCGGCTTCAACTTGTCCCCATCGCTCTACTTCGGCAAAGCCAAGAAGACCGGAACACTGATCACCAACAAGCAGCTCGGTGAGCTTGGCTTCACGCTCCAGTTCTCGACCTTGTTCAACTTCCGTACGGCCGGGATGGCTCTGGAAAAAGGCCTCCGGAAGTTCCTGAACAGCGGTATCGACGCCCTTGCCGACCTTCAAATCGAAGAAGACGAGGCTCAGGGTGGCTCGCCGTCCACCAAGATGCACCAGAAGTTCGCCGGGATGAATCGCTGGCTGATCCTGGAACAGGTGCTGAGCGGGGGGAAGTAAGGCGGTAGATGACGAGGCGGTAGGTGATGAGGCGGTAGGTGACGAGGCGGTAGGTGAAAGGCGGGAGAAACGAGGCGGGAGAAACAGCGGCGAAGAGGGTGGACACCATCCAACCTACCGCCTCCTCA
>DATFFX010000230.1:0-14963 GCA_035249825.1 Gemmatimonadales bacterium
CTCAGGATGAGGAATGTTAGTACTTTCCGCCCCGCTTACCCGCTTACCCGCTTACCCGCTTACCCGCTTACCCGCTTACCCGCTTACCCGCTTACCCGCTTACCCGCCTTCCCCCGTCTATTTTCCATCCATGTCCAACCATACTCCCCCACAGCTCTTCCTCATCGACGGCTACGCGCTCATCTATCGCGCGTTCTTCGCGATGATCTCGCGCCCCCTGAGGACTGCCAAAGGGGAGAACACCTCCGCCGCCTGGGGGGTTGTGAACTTCCTGATGCGGCTACGGGAGAAGTACCGTCCCGACTACGTGGCCTGGATCAACGACGCGGGCACGTCCTTTCGGGAGCAGCGGTACGCCGATTACAAGTCCACCCGGGAAAAACTGGACAACGAGCTTCAGGCCGATTTCAACCGGGCTGTCGAGCGGATCTGCCAGCTGCTGGAGGCGTTCGGCATTCCACTGATCGCCATTCGGGGTTACGAAGCCGATGATGTAATCGGTACTCTCGCCGCAGCAGGCGCCGAGCGCGGGCTGCAGGTGGTGATCGTATCAGGGGACAAGGACTTCTACCAACTCGTCGGCCCCCGGGTGGCCTTGCTCAATCCAGGACGCGGAGGGCCCGCCGCAGTGGATGAGACCTGGGTGGACGAGCGAAACGCTTCCGAACGACTCGGCGTCGAACCTCGTCAGGTAGTCGATTATCTCGCGCTAGTGGGAGATTCCTCCGACAATATTCCGGGCGTCAAGGGAATCGGAGAGAAGGGCGCCCAGAAGCTGCTGGCTGAGTTCGGAGATCTGGACACCATTCTCGGCCGCGCTGCCGACATCACGGGGAAGCGCGCACGGGAGGCGCTGTTGTCCCAGGCAGAGAGTGCCCGGCTCTCACGCGAGCTCGTGACCATTCAGCGCGATGTGCCGGTCGCTCTCGATGCCGACGCGCTTGTTCCCCGCGAGCCGGACCGCGAGGCCGTCATCCGGCTGCTCACAGAGCTCGAGTTCTACTCTCTGGCCCGTAAGCTCACGGGGCAGGGGAGCAGTGCCAGTTCGGCTGTCGAACCTCGTGAGCCCTACTACGGTGATCTCCTGTCCGGCGACGCTGCGGATGGCGCGGAGGGGCCCGCCAGTCCGGCGCTGGCAACGCTCACCGGGGAAGAAGCTGACTCGTCGTTCTCGGCCGAGTCCTGGCTGAGTCTTTCGGACCTGTCGAGCCCATCGACGGTGTCGGTGACGGTGCTCGACGACGCCGAGGACCTTCCGGCGCTGGTCAGCCGTCTGCGTGACGCACCGATCGTGGGCCTCGGTACCGAGACTACGTCACCAGAGCCGCACAATGGAGAGTTGGTGGGTCTCTCCCTGGCCGCGAGCCCGGAAGAGGTGTGGTATCTCCCCTTCGGCCACCGCTCCACCGCCAGCGGATCGCTCGAATTCCTTGGTGAACCGAGCTCCGACGCAGCTCCGGTCAGAAACCTTCCCGCCCTCACGGATTTCGCCTGCGCTCCGCTATACGGGCTGCTGACTGATCCCACAGTCCCCAAGGCCGGCCACGATATCAAATTCGATTGGCAGGTACTGCGAAGGACTGGAGTCGAGCTCGCCGGCGTCTCCTACGACTCCATGCTCGCGAGCTTCGTGCTGGACCCGGGCCGCCGCTCCCACGCGATCGACACGTTGTGCCTGGAGCACCTTGGCCGTGCGCTGCAGACCCATCAGGAGATGACTGGCAGGGGGAAGTCCGAGATCTCGTTCGCGGAGGTGACGGTTCCTCAGGCAGCGAGCTATTGCGGGACGGACAGCGCGACGGTGCTCGCGCTACATCGATTTTTCGCCCCCATGCTCACTGAGATGCAGCTGGAGCCGCTTCTGCGAGAGATCGAGATGCCACTGCTCGAGGTGCTCGCCGACATGGAGTGGGAGGGGATCACGATCGATCTGGTGCTGTTCCGCCGGCTCAGTGAGGAGCTGGGCACCGATTTGCGGCGGCTCGAAGAGGACATCGCGCGGGTTGCCGGTACGGATCTGAACCTCAACTCTCCCCGCCAGCTTGCCAGCGTTCTATTCGAAAAGCATCAGCTACCGGTGTTGAAGAAAACGAAGACTGGCCCGTCCACCGACGCCGACGTGCTGGAGCAACTCGCGGCCATGGGTCATGAACTGCCCCGGCTGATCCTGGAGTATCGCGAGCTGCAGAAGCTCAAGAGCACGTACGTCGATACCCTCCCTCAAAGGATCAATCGCACCACGAGGCGGATCCACACCAGCTTCAACCAGGCGGGTGCCGCTACCGGGCGGCTCAGTTCCGCCGAGCCGAATCTCCAGAATATTCCCATCCGCACGCCGAGAGGCGAGGCAATCAGGGCCGGGTTCATTCCCCGGGAAGGCTGGGTTTTCCTGGTCGCCGACTATTCCCAGATCGAGCTGAGAATCATGGCGCACCTGTCGGAGGATCCGGCATTCATCGAGGCATTCCGCCAGGGCGGCGACATCCACCGCCAGACCGCCGCGCTGATCTTCAATGTGCCACTGGCTGAGGTAAACGGGGACATGCGGGCGCGTGCCAAAACGATCAACTTCGCCACGATTTACGGGCAGGGGCCGTTCGCCTTGAGCAGGCAGCTCGGTATTTCGCTCGAAGACGCCAAAGGGTTCATCGCACGCTATTTCGAGCGGTTTTCGGGAGTGCGCGCGTTCCTCGATCGGCAGATCGAGCTGGCAAGGCAACAGGGATACGTCGAGACAATCTTCAAGAGGCGTCGCTACATTCCCGAGATCAAGGACCGAAACTTCAATCAGCGCTCCTATGGCGAGCGGAACGCACAGAACTCACCACTGCAGGGCTCAGCCGCAGACCTGATCAAGTTGGCCATGGTGCGGATCCATCGTGCGATTCGGGAGCGCGGGCTCGAGAGCCGGATGCTGCTCCAGGTGCACGACGAACTGGTGTTCGAGGCCCCGCCGGACGAGGTGGACACGCTGGCCATGCTGGTCCGGGAGCAGATGGAAAATGTCACCCCGCTGCGGGTACCTCTCGTGGTGGACATCGGAACCGGGGCAAATTGGCTCGAGGCCAAGAGTTGAGCGGTCGCGCGTAAAATTTGCATGCTGCCGCCGGTGTCCCGACCTACCTTTGGTTCACCGGTCCTGTATCAGCCTTGCCGGGCCAGATCTTGGAGAGCTATGAGGTCCGCCGTACTCCCTATCATCACGTTCGGGCTCTTTGCGATGGTCGTGGCGGATCGGCTTTCGCATGCCTTGGAATCGAACCCGGAGGATGTGGTGCTCGCACCCGAGGTAGACGGGTCAGCCGCTCCGGATTCGAAACCACCGGGGATCGGCGAAACGCGGAAATCAGCAGGCGCTGCCATACCAGCCACGCCCACCATCGACCGTCTCGCTCGCCTTGCTGTGCGGCAGCAGATCAGTCGTGAGGCCGACCGGACCTATCTCGATTCCTTGATCGTCAGCACCGATTCGGTAGTTCGCCGCTGGCCCGACCGGCGAGGCGTTCCTCTCAGGGTCTCAGTGATCGAAGGTGGCCCCTCGAGCTATCACCCGCGAATGGCGGGTTTCTTCAGAAACGCACTCTCGCGGTGGGAGAATACCGGAATGGGCGTACGGTTCGAGGTCGTTTCCGACACCAGCGCCGCCGACATCATAGTCCGATGGGTGGACCAATTCGGCTTTGACCGAGCGGGTCAGACGGACCTGACCTGGGATCAGCGGGGCCGGGTGCGGAAGGCGGTGATTTCCCTGGCGCTTCGCACCAATACTGGCTTCGCCCTGCCTGACGAGGCCCTTCTCTCAGTCGCCGTTCATGAGACCGGCCACGCTCTGGGCCTGCCCCACTCTGCGGACTCGAACGACGTCATGTACCCGGCAACCCGCACCGGCACCCTCTCCGATCGAGATCGCCGTACCGCCCTGGTGCTTTATCAGCTTCAGCCCGGCTCACTCCGGGATCCTGAGGCAACACGATGACCGCCGGAAGCATGCTGCTCCTCCTGATGGCAGTGGCGCCTTTACTGATCCTCGAAGCGGCGCCGGCCCAGGCACAGTCGATTGCGGAGATCGACGCCATCGTCCGACAGGGCATCAAGCAGGGAGTTTATCCTGGAGCCGTGGTCGTCATTGGGCGTAAGGATTCGATTCTCTATTCCCGAGGATATGGCCACTTCACCTGGAGTTCGGCTTCATCAGTTCCATCTCCTGATTCGACGTTCTGGGACATCGCCTCGATAACAAAGGTCATGGGGACCACGAGTGCGGCGATGCGGCTGGTGGACGTGGCCCGACTGAACCTGGACGCCCCGGTCCGGCAATACCTGCCTTCATTCACGGCTGGTGGAAATCGGGTCACCGTGCGAATGCTCCTGGACCACACCAGCGGTCTCAGGGCGTATGCGCCGTTCTTCAAGCAGACCAAGACTCGCAAGGGGGCCATCTCCCTGCTTTACTCGGAGCAGTTGGTACGCCAGCCCGGCGACAAGCCGGTGTACAGCGATCTCAACGCCATACTCCTGGGTCTGCTCCTGGAGAGCGTCTACGGAATGCCCCTGGACAGTCTTGTGGCACGGGAAGTCTTTGAGCCGCTGCAGCTCTCGGGAACGAAGTATCGGCTTAATGCCCGGGAGAAGCGTAGAACGGTGCCGACCGCCGTCTGGCGGGGGCACCCGGTGCAAGGGCAGGTGAACGATCCCAACGCCGCGGTACTCGGGGGAGCCGCCGGTCACGCCGGAATTTTCTCGACCGGAATGGACCTGGCTCGCTACGCCCAGGTCTGGTTGCGCAACGGATTGGGCCCTCGGGAACAGTGGGTGAGTCCAGCCACCATGAGACGCTTTCTCACTCGGGGAGTCAACAGCGGTCCTCGGCTGTTGGGGTGGGACACACCGGAGCTCGATGGAAAGCAGCCGAGTCTGTTCGGCACGCTCATCAGTCCGTCAGCCTACGGCCATACGGGGTTTACCGGAACGGAGCTTTGGATCGACCCGGCGCACGATCTCTTTCTCGTGTTCCTGACCAACGGGACCTTCGACCCCCGGACCCGAAACTCGCATCATGCGTTGCGGACGGTCAGAACGTCTCTCTCGGACGCAGCTATCAAGCTGGTTCCGCAAGTCTGCGGGCAGGATCTGGTGGCCGACTGCTGAATAGCACCCTGTGATTATCTTCCGTCAGATAGGAGAGCCGCATAGCCATAGCGTCCAGCTGCCTCGAGTGTCTTATGCCCGTTCCCACAGCCGAAGCCATCCGGAAGGCGATCCGAGCCGTCAAGGATCCCGAGCTCAATCTCAACATCATCGACATCGGTCTGGTTTACGAGGTCGATGTGGATGAGGCCGGGCACGTTCAAGTCCAGATGACCCTCACGTCCCCGGGTTGCCCTGCCGGAGCCGAAATCATCGCCGACGTCAAACGTGTGGTGGGAGACATGGAAGGCGTGCAGTCAGTCGAAGTCGAGCTGGTGTGGGATCCGTACTGGACCCCGGAGAAGATGGATCCCCGGGTTCGCACCTTTCTCGGCTTCTGAGCAGGCTGATCAGGCAGCGGGTCGCTGCAGCGCGGCAAGAAAGGCGTTGCCGCACTCGCTTAGCTGCCAGCGCCGGAGCTCCGGGATCTGCGCGAGCTGTTCGAGGGTGGTGGGGTTGAGACGCGCAATCGCTTCCAGGGTTCCATTCGGGCACAGGATGCCGGGCGCCAGGTTGTACTGAGCAGCAAGCTGGTTTCTTGCCGCCTTAAGCCGCTCCAGCCGAGCTTCGTACGCTGCGTCCGGCGGCCGCCTCGTGGCCCGCTCCACTCGGGGAAGCTTCGCTTCCGGAAGCGCCAGGCCTCGCTGCACTGCTGCCAATATCTCGCGACTCCGCCGCTCGGCCTGCTCCGCCCCGATTCCACGGATTGCCTTCAGCTGAGCCAGATCCGTGGGAGGCGAAATCGCCATGGATAGCAGCGGTTCGTTATTCAGAATCCGGAATGCGGCTTTGTCGGTTCGCCGAGCCAACTGATCTCGCCAGTCGTACAACTCTCTCAACACCGCCAGTGCTCGTCCCGGCAGCGCCTTTGCACCCTTGAGCCGCAGATACCCTGGCTCCTCCGGGTCTGAAGGGCGCCGCGCCGTAGTGGCCAGCGCGAATTCCTCTTCCGCCCACTCGAGCCGGCCCTGCTCCCTCAGCCTCTCACGCAGCAAGTCTCGAAGGGCGAGGAGATAGTGGGTATCTGCGGCGGCGTACTCCAGCATTTCCGCCGAGAGTGGCCGAGCCGACCAGTCGGCGCGCTGAAAGCGCTTGTCCAGCCGAACTCCCAGAAACTTCTCGAGGAGCGCTGCGAGCCCGACACCGGGCTCGTTCAGCAGCTGAGCCGCAATCCTGGTGTCGAACAGGTTCGTCGCACGAAAGCCATATTGGAGGCCGAGCAACCGCAGATCATAGTCCGCGTCATGAAAGACGATCTCGACGGCAGGGTCGGCCAGAGCGGAAGAGAGGGGCTCCAGGCTGGTGACTGCCAGAGGGTCGACCACGGCTGTCTCCAGCCGGGATGAGAGCTGGAGCAGGTAAATACGATCGTGAAACCGATGAAAGCTGGCGGCTTCGGTATCCACGGCGAGAAGAGGCTCGCCGCTGAATCGCTGGAAGAGACTCTCCAGCTCACCCTGGCTCTGTATCAGGCGAACTGGTGGCTGTGACCGGGTGTCGGACGGCGAGGCAGCGTTCACGCCGAAAGGTGTGCCGGGGATGCTACCCGACGCAACCGGACTCTAGTCGGCCTTCGCAACCAGCTCCAGCCCGGCAGCGATCTCGTCCAGCGCCTTGGATAGCGTCTTGTAGAACTCCGCATCTGCCTGGGGTGTGCCACCCATGGCGGCGTCCAGCTGGAGTTTGCGGGCCAATCGGGCCGCATGCCGGATGTAGTCAGTGGAAGGTTTCATAGTCGGGATGGTCGGGAAAGTCGGGAATGTCGGGAATGCCTGAAGGCGGCACTGATCCCGAGAGAATTTGGATCAAGATATCACTGGAAGTCATATCCCGCCGTCCTTCCCGTCCTTCCCGTCTTATCTTACCCTCATGTCACTCCCCGAGATCGATCTCGTCGTGTATCCGGACGAATGCGATGCCTTCGGCCACCTCAACCAGGCATCATTCCTCAGCCTGTTCGAGCGGGCTCGCTGGGAGATGCTGCGGGGCGGTCCAGGGATGGATGTCTTCACCCGGAATGGCGCCTGGCCGGCACTGCGCAAAACCGTCATCGACTATCGGGCTGCGGCCTTGCCGGGTGATGTGCTTCGCTTCCAGCAGGTGCTCACGCACGTGGGACGCACCAGCTTCACGATGCGCCAGATCGCACGCCGGACTCGCGACGACACCCTGATTGCCGGCGCCGAGTTTGTGTTCGTGTGCATCGATCGGGATGGGCGGCCGACTCCAGTGCCTCAGGCGTTTGGCGATTACATGAACGCCGGCCGCACTGCGCCCGAAAACGTGCAACGCGTGACCGTAAACGGGGTGAACCTCGCGGTCGAGGTGCGCGGCGAAGGTCCCGCGATTCTGTTCATTCACGGCTACCCGCTGGATCGAACCATCTGGCGGGCACAAATCGACGCGCTCGAGGGGTTCCAGCGAATCGCTCCCGACCTGCGCGGTATGGGTCAGTCCGATGCTCCCGATCTCGGCTACAGCATGTCCATCTATGCTGCTGACCTGGCCGCGCTACTGGATGTCCTCGGGATTGATGAGGTTGTGCTCTGCGGACTTTCGATGGGAGGGTATGTCGCCCTGGAGTTCCTGCGTCAGCGTCGATCCCGAGTTCGAGGGCTGATACTCATGGACACGCGAGCGGAGGCGGATACTCCCGAGATTCGGCGAACCCGCGATGCCGCCGCCGCCACCGCCAAAGAGCGCGGAGCAGCCGCGATCGCCGATGCCATGCTGCCAAAGGTCCTCGCGGCCGCGACCCTGGGTCGTCGGCCCGAGATGGCAGAGAGCCTGCGGACTCTCATGGCGCGAATTCCAGTCCCCGGGATTGTGGGAGCCCTGGCCGCCATGCGTGACCGTGAGGGAAGCGAGGCCCTGCTGGAGACGCTTGCCGCGATACCCACACTCGTGGTTGTCGGTGAAGCCGACAGCCTGACGACGCCGGCCCAGGCCCGAGTCATGGCGGCTGCCATACCAGGTGCCCGCCTGGAGATCATCCCTGGAGCGGGGCACCTGCCACCGATCGAGCAGCCGGAAGCGACCACCAAGAGACTGCGCGAATTTCTGCTTTCGATCGGCTGAAACCTTCCGGTCCAGCCAGCCGTTGTGTCCTGTGGCGGTAGACAGTTATCGACGGCTCCGCCGCTCAGCAGTTCCTTCCAACAGGGTGCCCCGGGATCGCGGCCAGGCAGTTCGATTCCGGGGCTCCTCTCTTCAACGCCAGCCACCAGTCACTGGTGAACAACTCACGCGAGTCCGCAACGGCATCCAGTCACAGAAACGCCAACCCTCCCCAGGCGGAGCCCAGGGAGGGTTGCTTCATGACGACTGGCGACTGGCGACTGGCGTCTGGCGACTGGCGTCTGGCGACTCCCGCCCGGCGACTACCTGTTCGGCCTCCCGGGGGGATTATCGCTATTGAACACTTCCTTATTTTTCTCCACGTAGCTCACCATGTCCGGCGGCACGTCTTCTTCAGGGAAAATGGCCGTCACCGGGCACTCCGGCTCGCAGGCACCGCAGTCGATGCACTCATCGGGATGGATGTATAGCTGATCCTCACCCTCGTAGATGCAGTCAACCGGACACACGTCCACGCAGGCCCGGTCCTTCACTCCGATACAAGCTTCGACGATCACGTACGTCACTTTGGTGCCTCCGCCCAGTTAGCGCATGACCACACGCGAGAAAAAGGTATACGAAGTGTAATGGAGCGGCGCAAGGGCCACGCCGCTCCCTTAGCTTTGATTTTCATGCTACGCATCGCTCCACTGCTCTTCTCGCTTTCTGTCGCTCCAATGCTCCGAGCCCAGACCTGCCCGCCATCGAAAACGGCGCTGGTGCTCTCGGGTGGCGGCGCCAAGGGATTGGCGCATATCGGAGTCTTGCGGGTGCTGGACAGCCTGGGCATTCGACCCGACGTCGTGGTGGGAACGAGCATTGGTGCGATGATCGGTGGAATGTACGCCAGCGGCTATAGTGGAAGAGAGATCGATTCCCTCGCCCGCGCGCTACCGATCGACGACCTTTTCCGTACCTACCAGCCGCGTGCACCTCGCTCGCTGGGTTTGCTGCAGCCTTTGGTCGTTCTGGAGCAAGGCAGTGGACGATTCATTCTCCAGACAGCCGCCATCCGGGAGCCGGAAGTGAATGCGGTCGTCAATAGCGCAATGCTGCGCGGCAACCTGATTGCCCGCGGGAATTTCGACTCGCTGCCGATTCCCTTTCGTGCGGTAGCGACTGACCTGGCGAACAGAACCTCCGTTGTACTCGGATCTGGAGATCTGGCGCAGGCCGTTCGAGCCAGTCTCGCCATACCACTCATCTTCTCTCCTGAGTCGCTGAACGGACGTTTGCTCGCCGATGGAGGGCTTGCCGCCAACATACCCGTCGCTGTGGCGCGGAAGCTCGGCGGCGGCCGAGTCATCATCTCCGATGCGACCGAGCGCCTCAACGATTCGCTGGACCTGTACTCACCCTTCGTGCTCGCCGACCGCTTGTTGGACTTCCTCTTCTATCAGCCGGCCGATTCCCTGCTGCAAGGAGACATCCTGGTGCGCCCCGCTGTCGAGGGGTTCACCAGCCTCAACTTCTCCAGGGCAAGAGTGGATCGCCTGATTCGAAACGGATCCGAGGCCGCCATAGCGGTGCTTGGCGGCGCCCGGTGCCTGTCCAGTCCCCGCGTCGAACGGGTGGTTTCGCTTCCTACCCACGTGACCGACGTCAGGATCTCCAGCACCAGCTCATCAGAGCGGCTCGCGGTCTTGCGGCTCCTGGGCCTGGGCCTGAGCGATACTCTGGACCTGACCCTGCTCAGGAGCAGAGTCGAGCAGCTGGGTGAGTCCGATGCCTTCCGCGCCGTGTGGCTGTCTCCGCGTGGCGGCGGAGACTCGGTTGCATTCAACGTGACCGTGCAACGTGCTGCCAGACGGGTTGTCGGGTTGGGGCTGGCGTACGACAACGAGCTCGGCGGTCGTATGTGGGCCGGTGCAGTCGATCGCCGGCTGTTCAACCTGACCCTCGAGGCAAACGCGGCCTTGCTACTCGGGGACTTCCGCCAGGAGCTCTCATTCGGCATCAGACGACACTATCAACTCGGCCGGCAGCTGATGATTCCCACCGCGACGGTACGATTGGCGCTCGAAGCGGTGCGACGGTTCGACAATGACGGGGACGATCTCAATTCCGCCACTACCCGCGAAGCACTCGGCTTCCTGGGAGTGGAGCGGGCACTCGATCCGGGCTGGCAGTTCGGGCTCGGCATGGCCGGTCACGCATGGCATGAGCCTGGAGGGGACCGGTCGACTGTCGGTGCCAGCGTCCGCGGACTGAAGGCCAGCTCTTCCGGTGCGCGGGTTCTGGAGGCGGGCTTCTTATGGACAGGCCTCTATCGGCGATTCCACTTCGAGGCCACCGGCTCCGTAGGCACCGGGCCGCTTCAGTGGCGCCCGAGGGTACGTGTGGGTTGGGGCGAGGAGCTACCGATCCAGGCGGCCTTTCCTCTCGGTGGGGATGAGGGGTTTCCCGGTCTGCACCTGGGCGAACGCCGTGGCGATCGTGAGGCACTACTGGGGTTGATGGTGATACAGAACCTCACCGGCCCATTCGTTGCGCGCGTCGAGGTGGCAGCGGGACGCTCTGCGATGAGCGGCCCACTCGTCGACACTCATGGCTGGATAACGGGTCTCCGGGCGGGGGTAGGAGCCCGAACTCCGGTAGGGCCAGTGCGGCTGGAATATGGATTAACCGATAGTGGCAGAGGAGCCGTATTCGTGAGGCTGGGCAGTTGGTTCTGAGGCTTCGACTGACCCTCAGCCATCTACTAATTGATTGACGTAGCTCTCTGATCTCGGCTCCGGCGGACCGTATCGACCGCTGGGGCCGTGCAGGCGATGCCACTCCTCTCGGAGGCAAAACGGGTCCAGGCCCTGAGGCCGGTCTACTGCCAGTACTCCATCCAGATGATCGATCTCATGTTGCAACAGTTCCGCCCGATCCCCCTCGACCTCCACCTCGGTCCACTCACCCTTCAGATCCTGATACCTGAGCCGGATTCGATAGGCACGAGACACCCGGACCAGGAGATTGGGAAAGGAGAAGCAGTCGTCCCAGACTTCGAAATCCTCGTTCCCGATGTCAATGATCTCAGGATTGATCAACGGCCACGGCTGATCCATCTCCATGTACACCATGCGCACCGGCGCTCCTATCTGCGGTGCTGCAATGGCCCGCCCGCTGCCAAAACGGGACTGCCAGTCGCGCAGGGTTTCACGCATGTCGTCCATGATCACGCGGACGGCAGTCGACCTGGGCTTGGTTATTGGCTCGCACTTGGCTCGGAGGATCGGGTCGCCCAGGAGTCGGATGCGGTGAATGGTCATCGTGGAGCGCCGTGTTAGGTGTGAGCCCGTAATATGCGAGGTTCGCTTCTGCCGTACCAGCGTGTCACGCATGGAAGTACAAAGACATACTACTAATTGCGTGTCATTACAACCGCTCAGCCTGTCTTCGATGCTTCGCTTTCATGGATAAATGTTGGCGGCGCAAGGGATTACGAGTTTGCACCAAATTTGTGCGCGAATTGACAATCCCGACTGTTTTACTTATGATTCCACCTCATGAAAGCCCTCACTCACTCCGCCGAGAATTCCACCTTTCCCTTGGGTCTCAATGGTGTCCGCGGCGCGGTTCTGTTCGAGCTCAAGCGTACGCAGCCGTTAACCGCCAAAGATCTGGCCTCAAAGCTCGGCATCTCCCTGAACGCGGTTCGGCACCACTTGAAGGATCTCGAGGCCGCAGGGCTGGTTCAGTATGAGCGGCAGCACCACGGCGTGGGAGCTCCGGCTTTCGCCTACCGACTGAGTACAGCCGGACAGGGTCTGTTTCCCAGAAGGTACGAGACAACTCTCACGGAGCTGCTCGACTACGTCGTGCGGCGCGAGGGTCGAGAGTCTGCTGTCGCGGTCCTGGAAGCCCGCTATCACGCTCTCACGAGTCGGTTGAAAGAGGAGCTGGCTGGAGCAACGCCGGCAGAACGTATGGCTGCTATCGCCCGGCTCCTCTCCGAGGAGGGCTACATGGCGGAGGGTACCGCCTCCTCGACCACCGGTACTCTGGTCGAGCACAATTGTGCCATTCAGGCCGTCGCGGAGCGTTTTCCCGAGATCTGTGCCGCCGAGGCCAGGTTCCTGGCTGCGGCGCTGGGTGCGGAGGTCAACCGTCGGGGCCACATTTTGAGCGGCTGCAGCACCTGCGAGTACGTGGTGCGTTTCAGCGCCGCTGATACAGCGGAGACGAACGAGTTGGCTCGTCCCGGCCTCGAGTCTCAGGAGAGCATATGAGTTCGCCTGTCGAAACACTGGTCAATAAAGAATACAAGTACGGCTTCGTTACTGATATCGAGGCCGACTCGGCTCCGAAAGGCCTGAATGAGGACATCATTCGCCTGATCTCCGCCAAGAAGGGCGAGCCCGACTGGCTGCTGGACTGGCGCCTCAAGGCTTTCCGCGGCTGGCTGAAGATGTCAGAGCCGCACAATTGGCCGAATATCGAGTACGCGCCAGTCGACTACCAGGCACTCCGATACTACTCCGCCCCGAGAACGGCGAAACCGCTGGGAAGCCTGGACGAAGTTGATCCCAAGCTGCTGGAGACGTATCAGAAGCTCGGCATTCCGCTCAGCGAGCAGAAGCTTCTCGCCGGCGTGGCGGTGGATGCCATCTTCGACAGCGTCTCAGTCGGCACTACGTACAAGGCGAAACTGGCAGAGGTCGGGGTGATCTTCTGCTCGTTCGGAGAAGCGGTACGCGAGCATCCTGAGCTGGTCCGGAAGTACCTCGGCTCCGTCGTGCCCGCCAGCGACAATTTCTTCGCTGCGCTCAACGCGGCCGTCTTCAGCGATGGCTCCTTTGTTTTCGTGCCCAGAGGGGTCAAGTGCCCCATGGAGCTCTCTACCTACTTCCGGATCAATGCCGCGGAAACTGGCCAGTTCGAGCGTACCCTGATCGTTGCCGAAGAGGGCGCATCCGTCAGCTATCTGGAGGGGTGTACCGCGCCCAAGCGGGATGAGAACCAGCTGCACGCCGCAGTAGTCGAGCTCGTTGCGCTGGACGATGCCAGCATCAAGTACTCGACGGTGCAGAACTGGTATGCGGGTGACGCCGAGGGCAAAGGCGGGATCTACAACTTCGTCACCAAGCGCGGCAAGTGCGCGGGGGTCAACTCCAAGATCTCATGGACCCAGGTCGAGACCGGCTCGGCCATCACCTGGAAATATCCCAGTGTGATACTCCAGGGTGACAACTCTGTTGGAGAGTTCTATTCGGTTGCGGTCGTGAACGGAAGGCAACAGGCCGACACCGGCACGAAGATGATCCACCTGGGCAAGAATACCCGAAGCACCATTGTGTCCAAGGGTATTTCCGCCGGGTTGGGCCAGAACAGCTATCGCGGTCTGGTGAAGGTTCTGCCGAAGGCGGCCGGCGCTCGCAACTACACCCAGTGTGACTCGATGCTCATCGGGAACCGTTGTGGCGCGCACACCTTTCCCTATATCGATGTCCAGAACTCTACAGCGTCGGTCGAGCACGAGGCTTCCACCTCGAAGATCGGTGAAGACCAGATCTTCTATCTCAAGCAGCGTGGCCTGAATACTGAAAATGCTATTTCGATGATCGTGAACGGCTTCTGCAAGGAAGTCTTCAAGGAGCTCCCCATGGAGTTCGCCGTCGAAGCGCAGAAGCTGTTAGGAGTGAGCCTGGAAGGAAGCGTCGGGTAAGAAGGTCCAGGGTCCGGCGTCAAGGGTCTGGATGCGCCGTTCAGACTCTCGACCTTTGACCCTCCATACAACCAGGAGATTCAAGAGTGTTGGAGATCAGAGGCCTCCGGGCCAGCGCAGGAGAAAAGGAAATCCTCAGGGGCATCGATCTCACCGTGAATGCGGGTGAAGTCCATGCCGTCATGGGCCCCAACGGATCAGGCAAGAGCACGCTGGCCCAGGTGCTCGCCGGCCACCCTGCATACGAGGTGACGGAGGGGCAGGTGCTGTACGAGGGCAACGACCTCCTGGAGATGGAGCCCGAGATACGGGCGCAGGCCGGCGTCTTTCTCGCGTTTCAGTACCCGGTCGAGATCCCCGGAATCAGCAACGCCTACTTCCTGCGCGCCGCCTACAACGAGATCCGCAAGTCCAGAGGGCTCGAGGAGGTGGACTCGATGGATTTCCTGGATTTGCTCGAGGAGAAGCTCCGGCTGGTAGAGTGGGGCCCCGAAATCATGAGCCGGGCGGTGAACTCGGGCTTCTCAGGCGGCGAGAAGAAGCGCAACGAAATTCTTCAGATGGCCGTTCTCGAGCCGAAGCTCGCGATTCTGGACGAAACCGACTCTGGGCTCGATATCGACGCATTGCGAATCGTGGCAAGTGGCGTCAACGCGCTGCGGCGCCCCGATAATGCCACCATCATAGTCACCCACTACCAGCGTCTACTGAACTACATAGTCCCGGACCAGGTCCACGTGCTCTCGGCCGGAAGAATCGTGAAATCCGGAGGGAAGGATCTCGCCCTCGAGTTGGAGGCCAAGGGCTACGAGTGGCTGGAGCAGGAGGTTGGGGTCGTCTCGTGAGTGAAGCATTCGTGCAGGAGTTCGGAATGAGGGCGGGCACTGCTACCGCTGAGGGTCCCGAGTGGCTCGAGCCGATGCGCCGTGAGGCCATCGGCCGGTTCGCCGCAACCGGCTTTCCCACCACTAAAGATGAAGAGTGGCGCTTCACGCCGATTGCG
>DATFFX010000231.1:0-17283 GCA_035249825.1 Gemmatimonadales bacterium
CATGTGCCTGACGCAGGCGCGCTACGGTATCGCCTGGGGCGCCATCGGCGCTGCAATGGCTTGCTACGACGAGGCGCTACGTTATGCCGGGAACCGGGTGATGTTCGACAAACCGATCGCCGGGACCCAGATCCAGCAAGTCCGCCTGACCGACATGCTAACGGAGATCACCAAGGCGCAGTTCATGACGCTTCAGCTCGGCCGCCTCAAGGACAGCGGCACCATGACTCCCGATCAGGTCTCGCTCTGCAAGCGCAACAATGTGAACATCGCGTGCGACGTCGCCCGGGAGGCCCGCCGACTCCTGGGTGCCAACGGGATTCTGGTCGAATACCACTCGATGCGCCACATGGCGAACCTGGAGTCGGTCTATACCTACGAGGGAACCCACGACATGCACTCGCTGATCGTCGGGCAGGCCATCACCGGTCTCAGCGCTTACACGTGACTTTCATCACCGCCGCGGACGTCCGAGCTCGCCATCCTGAGAGAGCATCAACCTCAACAGGAGCAGGCGATGGCGGAGCGAGTGACAGTGTTCTGGCAGGGCAAGGAGTACGATGCGATCCGGAGCGGTCCCCGTGAGTCTCACGCCGGCTTGACCTGGCAGGTGCTTCGCGACGGATCACCAGTCACCAGCTTTCCCGCCAATCCCGGAGAGGCGGCCGCCGCAGTCAAGGAGAAGATCATCGGCTGGTTGGAAGGAAACGAGGCTCGACCAGTCGCGGATGTAGGGCGCCAGTAGATTCAGGTGTGACATTCGGGGCGCTCCGACGTAGTAGGAGGTATGCCCCGGTACATGCTCGAAGAACCCCGACCCACCCGCCGGTCCAGCGAGGCCGCACCCCAGCAGACCGCCGAAGCCACCTGCCGAATATGGTACGAGGCGTATGGCGAGCCGTTGTACAGTTATCTCCGTTTCCATCTCCCATCCGCTGAAGCAGCCGAAGATCTTACCGCCGAGGTCTTTCTCCGGGCTTTGAAAGCGTTCGACCGCTTCGATGCCTCGGCCGGCTCGCCCCGGGCGTGGCTCTTCCGTATCGCCCAGAATGCCCTCCGTGACCACCTGCGCCAGGCAAGTCGGCGGCAGGACGTGCCGCTGGCTGCAACGTGGGATCTGGAATCCGAGGCGCCGTCACCCGAGGAACGGCTCCTGTGGGAGGAGGAGGTGACCCGCCTGCTGACCGCGGTGAATGAGCTCTCCGAGAAAGATCGCGAGGTGATTGGCCTCTGTTATGGCAGCGAGCTCTCGATCTCCGAGGCCAGTGAGATTCTGGGCCTCAGCGATACCGCCACCAGGACCCGGCTGTGGCGGGCACTCGGTCGTCTCAGAAAGATCATCGTATCGTGACTGAGCTGCCTGATCCGCTCCGGGATCTCGACCGCAGGCTGCGCTCGATCCGCTTCCGGCCCAGAGAATCCTTCACGCCGGAGCTTATGGGCCGCCTTGGCCGCGGGGAATCACCACCCCGCCGACCCACCATCCCATTCTGGCGGCGCCGGCTGGTAACTGCTGCCGTTGCCATCATCACGGGCGCAGCTGCGCTCGCCTTCGGCGGGGTGATTCCCTGGAGCGGTACTGCCATCATCAATGTCGATCGGTGCTGCTACGATCTGGACGGCGGCGGTGAGGCGGATGACGGGGTTCTCGTGCTGGCAGAGCGGGACTCGAAGGTTCACCGGCTCCGGGTGTACGAGGATCTGGACCGCTCAGGCAGCTATACGACTGGTGACATCGTTCGACTTGACCGTGGTGATGAGCCCGCGATCGTCGAGGCAGGCGGACAGGAAATCGTCACGATCAGGCGTTGTTGTCTGGATTTCGACGGAGGTGGACCGGACGACGATGGCCTTCTCGTGATCGGAATTCCGCCGAACCGGGTCCTGATGGCTGCCATATACGAGACCGGACCAACAGCTCGAAAGCGGAGCTCCGCAGCCGGATGGCTCCTGCGCTGACTTTTCTTCTCTCCAGACATCAAATCGAGGAAGCTCTGTGACGTCGAAATTCGCTCTGCGCGCCACCCTTGCCGGTGTGACCCTCTGCTACTCCTCACTCTCGGCTCAGGAGGTTGATACGCTGGGGCGTGACACGAGCCGCGTGACCACACTCGAGACGATCGAGGTGACCAGCTCGATCGCCCCGACAGCCGGCCCAAGTATTGGCTCCGGCATTCCCGCTCGGATTTCTACGGTTACCGGTGAGGCGATCGATGCATGGGAGCCTCGGCTGCTGGCTGACGCACTCACGACCCAGGCCGGGATCTCCCTCTACGATGACCTCGGGAGCCCCTTCAAGCTGAATTTGAGCACGCGCGGGTTCAACGCCGGTCCGGTTGTCGGGTTGCCGCCAGGTATCTCGGTCTTTCTCGACGGAGTACGCCAGAACGAGCCGGATGCGGCCGAGGTCAATTTCGACTTGCTGCCAATGGAGCATGTGCAAAGGGTCGAGCTGCTGAGCGGGTCGGGTTCACTCCTTGGCCCCAACTCGCTCGGCGGGGCTATCAATCTCATCACCCGCAGAGGAAACGGTCCTCTCGATGCCGAGGTGGAGGCATCCGGCGGGTCGTACGGATCGTACTCCGGTGAGGCATCAATCGCTGGTCTGACTGGAGGTGGCTGGGATTATTATGTCGCCGGCGGTTACGAGACCGAAGACGGGTGGCGCCAGGCCACCGGCGCGGAAAACCTCAACGGCTTCGTCAACATTGGCCGGCGGGGGTCCCGAAGTGGCATCACCTTTCAGGCATTTGGTGCCGAGTCCAGGGCTGAAACAGCGGGCTCTCTCCCCGAGAGCATCTTCGAAACATCCCCGAGTACCAACTTCACCACCGGTGACTTCGAGGACTTGAACCAGCTTCAGGGGTCGGTATCGGGGTATGCTCCCGTGGGGAACGGCCGCGGATCGTTTACCGCATACGCCCGCCGCACCCGGGCCGAGCGATTCAACGTCAATCAGGCGCCGGACAACAACGTTCGCTCCTTCACCGCCAACGGCACCCTCGGGGGTAATCTCGACTGGCGATGGACGACGCCGCGTCCCAACGGCAGCTTCTCGCTCCGACTGGGGGCCGATGGCGCCTCCAACAGTGTGCACATTCAGTTGATCGAGGAGAACTTCGCTGATCCGTCAGACCAGACGTTGAACACCGACGTTCGGAGTCCCAGCTACGACCTGGCGGGGTATGCGCTGGCTGACCTGCGAATCGATGATGTCACGTTCTCTGGTGGTTTCCGGTACGACTATATCCACATCCCGTTCGATGACGTTCTCGATCCCACTGCCGACACCACCAACAGCTTCAGCCGGTTGAGTCCACGCGGCGGAGTGAGCCTGGACTTGGGTTCTGGGGCGTCGGTTTATGGGTCGGTTGGGCAGAGTTTTCGCGCCCCTGCTGTACTGGAGCTGGCCTGTGCCGACGAGACCGCTGCCTGTCCGCTGCCATTTGCGCTGGGTGATGATCCTCCGCTCGATCCGGTTGTTGCGACGACACTCGAGGTCGGCGGGCAAGTGGTGCGTGGACCAGCGATTTTGAATGCCTCCCTGTACCGGACCAATGTACGCGACGATATCTCGTTTATTCAGTCGGAGGCGGCCGTGTTCGAGGGATTTTTCGAGAACATTGGAACTACACGACGCGAAGGGGTCGAGGCTGCACTGCAGGTCATTCCGACAGAGCGGCTGTCATTGTATGCCAACTATGCTTATACTCGCGCTACCTTCCGCACCGCCGCGGAGATCTTCAGCATCAGAGCCGATGACGACTTCGCCGGTGCTCCATTGACCGGCGAAAACACCGTTGAGCCTGGAGACAGGTTGCCTCTGGTGCCGGACCATCAGGTGAAGGTCGGGGGCCTGTTATCGCTGCCGGTAGGTCTTCAATTCGGCGCAGATCTCAGATATATCGGCCGGCAATGGCTCCGAGGGGATGAGGCGAACGAGACTGCTCCTCTGGACGACTACCTGGTAACCAACCTGAGGGCCGGGTACACGCGCGGTGACTGGGAATTGTCGGCTATTCTCACGAACGCCTTCGACAACACGGCGGCCATCTTCGGGACGTTCAACGAGAATCGTCAGACTGGCGCGCTCGAGCGTTTTCTCACTCCCATGAACGCAAGGTCGTTCAAGGTAGTTCTCCGACGCAGCTTCGGAGGTTGAGTATCCGGATTCGTCCCAGCGTGACGTTCGTCACGGAGCGGCTGTGGATGTGCCGCCATCCTGTTGGGGCATTCAAACCGACCTGATCAGGTGGAGGAGATATGCAGGGAACAGTAGCAGTGCCGGTGCAGGACACCGGCGACGCATTCAGAGCCTCTCTGGCAGGCGCTCTCAACACGTTTCTCTCGGCTATTCCCAGAATCATCGGCTTTCTCGTTGTTCTCATCGTCGGGTGGATCATCTCCTCCCTTCTCGCGCGCGGGATGCTCGCGCTGCTGCACGCGGTGAGATTCAACGACCTGGCACGCCGCTCCGGATTTGCGGACTTTGTCGTAAAAATGGGTGTCAAGACCGACGCCTCCGGGGTGATTGCCGGCATTGTCAAATGGTTCGTCCGGCTGATCACGCTGGTTATAGCCTTCGATACGCTCGGTCTTCCGGCAGTCTCGGGCGTCCTGCAGCAGCTGTTGCTCTGGTTGCCCAACCTCGTGGTCGCCCTTGTCGTGCTGGTTGTCGGAGGTCTGGCCGCGAACGCGCTCTCGCAACTGGTGCGCGGAGCCACCGCTGGCGCGGGGTTCTCGAACCCTGAGGTTCTGGCAACGGTGGCGAAAGCTGCGGTCTGGACCTTCGCGGCGGTGGTCGCGCTGAATCAGCTGGGGATCGCGACTACGCTGATCAACACCATCGTCATCGGCCTGGTAGGGGCTCTCGCCCTGGCGACCGGCCTGGCCTTCGGACTCGGCGGCAGAGATCGGGCCGCGCAGTTGCTGGACACGGTGGGCCGCAGTGCCCAGCGGGCCGGCCCCAAGCTGGAGCGTGCCGCCAGTATCGCCAGGGAGCAGGCTCCTGCTATGGCTCGGCAGTCCGGCGTTACGGGTGGTCAGTCCAAGGCAAATCCCTCCTGGGTCGAGCGATCGCCCACCGACCGCCGTCGGGTGGAAAGGCCGGGGATGCGGGACCGGCGCATGGACAACGGCACCAGCGCCTGAGGCGACACCAGTTTTCAGGCTTCGCGAGGCCACCGGTTGCGGTGGCCTCGTTGCATTCACGTCTTCCGCCTGGCTAGCTTTGCCGCGAAACCCTCACCCGGTCGAACAAACAAGGGGAGCTGGAAGTGAAAGTTGCTGTATGCATCAAGCGAGTGCCGGATATGGAAATGCGTTTCTCGCTCTCGGGCGACGGCAAATCACTGGACCAGGGTGGCCTCAAGTACGAGATCGGCGATTTCGACGGGTACGCTCTGGAGGTCGGCCTCCAGCTGGTAGAGAAGTATGGTGGTGAGGTCGTGGTGATATCGATCGGGCCCGATGGTGTGCAGGAGACCCTTCGGAAAGGCCTTGCGATGGGTGCCGCTCGCGCGGTGCAGCTCAAGGCCGATGTGGTGCCGTTCGATGGTCTGGCTATCGCTCGAGCGCTCAGCGCCGAACTCAAGGATGGCGGCTACGACCTCGTCCTCTTTGGACGGGTGGCCACCGACACCGCCAATGGAACTGTTGGCCCGATGACAGCCGAGCTGCTGGATCTTCCGTGTGTCACGTCGATTTCCGAGCTCGAGATACTGGACGGGCAGGGTCGGGCGCGTCGGGAGCTCGAGGGCAGCGCCGAAACGATGCAGTTTCCTCTCCCGGCAGTGCTGACGATAGATGAAGGAATCGCCCGGCCGAGGCTCGCCTCACTCAAGGGCATTATGGCAGCAAAGAAGAAACCTCTGGAAGTGAAGCCGGCACAGCTCGGTGAGGCTCGGCTCACTGTGGAATCAATGGCGTTACCGCCTGAGCGTCCTCCCGGGCGAATTGTCGGCGAAGGTGCCGACGCCGTTCCCGAGCTCCTGCGATTGCTCCAGACCGAAGCAAAGGTGCTCTGATGGCTGCGATTCTGGCCTTTGCCGAGTCCCGCAACGGAGAGCTTCGGAAGGTCGCGTTCGAAACCGTTGTCGCTGCGCGTAGGGCAGCCGACGCAGCCGGAGGCGAGGTACACGCCATGCTCTTTGGTGCGCCAGGTATCGCCTCACAGGCGGAGGCCCTGGGGCGATACGGCGCCGACCTCGTCACAGTGGTGGAGCATGCAGCGCTGGAGCGCTACAGCCCGGAGGTGCTTGCCGCAACTCTGGCCCAGCGGCTGCAAGGCACTGATTACCGGGGAGCAATCTTCGCCGCCTCTGCCCAGGGCAGGGATCTCGCGCCCAGGGTGGCTGCCAAGTTGGGCGTGAGCCTGGCCTCGGATGTAACCGGTTTCGAGTTCCAGACCGATGCGGTCACTGCGCAGCATCCGGCGTATACCGGCAAGCTCATCGTGACCTTGCGGCTGGTGGGCAATCCGGCCCTGCTGACGCTTCGGCCCGGCGCCATCACGCCTGCCGAACACCCGAGGACAGCGCGCATCGAGACAGCTGCTCCAGCCATGAATCCGGCCGATGCCCGCGTCACTGTCACCGATCTATCCGCACGGGGCTCCGCCAAGCTCGATCTTGGTGAGGCCACGATCATCGTCAGCGGCGGACGAGGCCTCCGCGCGGCTGAGAACTTCACACTGGTCGAGGATCTCGCCGCCGCCATCGGGAATGCCGCGGTTGGCGCCACCCGTGCTGTCACCGACGATGGCTGGCGGCCCGCAACCGATCAGATCGGCCAGACCGGACGCCTCGTAAGCCCTGATCTCTACATCGCGGTAGGCATATCGGGTGCGGTCCAACACCTCGCGGGAATGCGGACCGCCAAAACAATCGTCGCGATCAACAAGGACAAGGACGCGCCGATCTTCAAGGTGGCGGATTATGGGATCGTGGGAGATTTGTTCGAGATCGTGCCCCGGCTCACCGAGGAGATCCGGAAGGCCCGGAAGGAGCACTAAGAGCAACAGCAGCCACGAAAGCACGAAAGAACAACGAAGCACGAAAGCGGTTTAGCGTAGATCATCTACCATCATCTGAATTCTTCTAACCCCTTCAACAACCGCCGGTTCTTCTGGCCCAAACGAGAACCGGACGTAATGCCGGAAACGCGAGGGGCGGCCGCTGCGGCGTTTGCCGGGATTCACGTCGAAGAACTCTCCGGGCACGCAGATCACCTGCCGCCCCAATGCCGCGCGAAAGAATGCCATGCCTTCATTGATCGGGGCCGGCAACATCGAGACATCCCCCCAACAGTAAAACGTTCCTTCCGGCTCGACATCGAATCGTATGCCAGCCTGCCGCAGTCCATCGATAAGGATCTGGCGCTTTCGTAGAAACGATCTACGAATTGCAGCCGTTTCCTCGCGCACCAGGTCAGGATCCAGCAGCGGGATGGCCGAACGCTGAATCGGCTTGCTCCCACCACCATCGAGAAAGGAGCCGCTGCTGGAAACGGCTTCGATGACCGGCTGAGGTGCTACGATCCATGAGCAGCGCCAACCGGGGTAGCGCCAGTTCTTGGTCAGGCCGTCGAACAGGATCAGGGGGTCAGCATCGACATCCTGTACATACCGCGCGGCTGACACGAAGCCGTCTTCCGAATTCTTCCAGACATAGTGGGAGTAGAACTCATCGATGAGCAGCGAGCAGCCCAGCTCGCGCGCCACACCGACCCAGCCATCGAGCTCGTCTCCCTGAATGACCTTGCCGGTTGGATTACACGGATTGGAAAGCAGGAGTGCCGACAGGCCTCGCCCGGTGATCTCCCTGCGTAGCTCGTCCAGTCCGAAATGATATCCGGTGCCGCCTTCAAGGAGAATCGGGATCGAGGTAAAGAGCTTGAAGATGTCGAGCAGCTCCTCGTATGCGGTGTAATCGGGAAGAAAGTGGCCCAGGTTTATTTCCCCCAGGGCTGCCACAGCGCGAGTCAGGGAGCTGCGGCCGCCGGCGCAGATGCAAACATTGCGTTCGGTGTACTGCGACTTGCTCCCTCTGCGATAGAGGTCGTTGTACAGGTCCGCTACCGCGCGGCGCAGCTCCCACAGCCCCGGAACTGGCGCATAGTCCTGGTCGGCCGGCGCAATCGCTACCTGGCCGATTCGAGGCGGGGAGCCGGGGAGCGGTCCGGTCTCGGGCTGGCCCTGACCCAGGTTGCACCAGTCGGGATGCCCGTAGCGATAGCCCTGACGCCCCGCCTCCGCCATCACGAAAATGACGCCCGTAAATGGAACCGGCCGGAACCCTGGAATGGTCATCAGAGCACCCGCCGCGGCACTCGCCGCATGTAGGACCGGTACCCGGGAAACCTCTCTACCAGCCACTTCTCCTCGGCAGCTGCCTTTGCCTGGAAATACTGATAGGCGACGAACCCCACAATGATCGCAAGGGTCCAGTTGCTCCAGACAAGGGTGTATCCGGCCAGAAGCAGCACCACACCGGCATAGATGGGATGGCGCACATAAGCGTACGCCCCGCTAGTGACCAGGTCGCCACCAGCCAGCGGCTCGATCCCCGGGGTCAAGTTCGGTCCGAGGTCGCGCATTCCGAATACAATGATGAACGCGCCGACCGCCAGGATGCCCGCACCCACACCTCGAATCCACATTGGATCCAACCGATTCAGGATGAAATCGGCACTGCCCAGGTTGACGTGCCGGGGCAACAGAGGCGCGGCAACTCCGACGATGAGAAACAGGGCGAGCTGTCCCCACACCCACGGGTCACGTGCTGCCTTGGCGAGGTTCATGGCTCCAATCTAAGTTCCACGGTCCTCCGACCCCCAAGGAGCAAACCGCCTTGTCCACCATTCTCCCGATCCGACATCAGCCCGCGCTGCCGCTGGACAAACTTATTTTGCGCGATCCGCCCAGCCCCGAGGCGGTCGAGATGGATGTGCTCATCGTAGGTGCTGGTCCTGCTGGGCTGGCCTGTGCGATAGAGCTCGCGCGCCTGGCCAAGAGCCATCAGGAGACGAGTGGCGGGGGCAACGACCTCAGCATCGCCGTACTGGAGAAGGCGGGAAGCCTCGGTGAGCACAGCCTGTCCGGTGCTGTGGTGAACCCGCGAGCATTCCGTGAGCTGTTTCCCGATCTTCCCCTGGATCAGTTCCCGTTCCGGGCACCCGTGATGGCCGAGTCGGTATATCTGCTCACGGAGAACCGCTCACAGCGAATCCCGACACCACCCACCATGCGTAACAAGGAGTACCACACCGCATCGATCTGCGAAATCGTCCGCTGGCTGGGCGAGCGTGCCGAGGCGCTCGGAGTGAATCTGTTCACCGGCTTCCCGGTGGACGCCCTGCTCGTGGAAGGCGAGTGGGTTCGCGGCGTGCGAACCACGCCCTCAGGTCTGGAGCGGAGTGGAGAACCAGGGTCGGGTTACACCGAGCCGACCGATCTCACGGCGCGGATTACGGTAGTCGCCGAGGGCACGCGCGGTCTGCTGACCCAGGCCTACCGACAGTGGCAGCACATCGGCTCGGCCAACCCACAGCTCTATGCCCTGGGAGTGAAGGAAGTCTGGCAGACCAAGCGGCCACTGGATCGGGTGGTACACACCCTCGGCTGGCCACTTCCCACTGATGCCTTCGGCGGGAGCTTCATGTACCCGCTCGGACCGGATCAGATTGCAATTGGTTTGGTGGTCGGCCTGGATTATCACGACGCCAGCCTCGACGTGCACCAGCTGCTGCAGGAGATGAAGCACCACCCGCTCTTCCGCTCGTATCTGGAAGGCGGCCAGCTGCTGGAGTGGGGAGCCAAGACGATTCCGGAGGGCGGGTACTATTCCCTGGCCGAGCGCCGCTATGGGGATGGCCTTCTGATAGTGGGCGATGCCGCGGGTTTTGTCGACGTGCCCTCGCTCAAGGGCATTCATTACGCCATGCAATCCGGAATATTCGCGGCCCGTACCGCCTTCTCGGCCTTGACGGCCGGGGACACGTCGCAGTCGGCGCTCGCTTCGTATGACGCCGCGGTAGACGGCAGCTACATCGCTCGCGATCTCTACCGAACCCGTAACATGCGTCTCGCATTCAAGGACGGCTTCTTCCTGGGTGGCGCCAAAGCCGGGCTCATGACTATCACCGGCGGGCGCTTCCCTGGCGGGAAGATCGCCATGCAGGAGGATGCTGCAGCACCTCGAATCGTTGGGTCTCCTCGTCCGCTCACCCCCGACAACGTGCTCACGTTCAGCAAGCTCGATGCGGTCTTCAAATCCGGCAATGCGACCCGGGATACCATCCCCTCTCACCTCATTGTGGGGCAGGATATCACCCCGGAAGTTGCCGAGTTCTACTCCCATGTCTGCCCGGCGGGGGTGTACGAGCGGGTGGGGAACGACTTGCGGGTCAACGCACCGAATTGTGTGGACTGCAAGGCGACCGACGTGTTGGGGCCGCGGTGGACGCCTCGCGAAGGCGGTAGCGGCCCTAAATACCGTCTGATGTGATACGGTGCAGAAGTACATCTGCAACGACATGCAGCGACATAGCTCCTGTGTGACCCGCTCGTTATCCGCTCTCGCTCTCACCATCTCCGAATCAGCCGCATCAGACTTCGTCACCGTCGCATTCCTGGTGGCTTGTGGGAACCAACGCTCCATCCGAGAATAGAAATGCTTGCCGCTCGCTGCCTCTTCTGTGCTGGACCGAAGCGGAGGAACCATGCGTCGAGCTCTACACATAGCAGCCCTCATTGTCGGCCTGAACCTCGGTGTTGTCCCTGTCGCACCGGCTCAGAGTGCGACCGCGGGCTGGCAGACGACGCCGGCATCGGTGCTGAAATCGACGCTGCGCAATGTGGTCGCCGCTCAGGACAAGTACCGGGCTAAGCATCCGAGCTTTGCGAGCTCAGTCCAGACGCTTCGGGTGGAGCTGGGGCCCGACGTGAAGGTCCAGATCCTGGCAGTCAGTGAACGTGGCTGGCGCGCGAAAGCTACCCACCGTGCGCGCCCCGGCCGGAGTTGTGTGGTGTTCGTAGGCAGGTTGGCGGGGGTCGAAGCCCCCAGAACCGATGGCGACGGTCAGATGGCTGGAGAGGAGAGAGTACCGCTCTGTGACAGGATGGAGTAAGGCCGGACCGGTGGCCGGACCGAAGCCAATTCCGAAAGTCGCCCTGCGCCCTCATGGCTTGATCAGCCATGCATGGCGTTGGGGTGCCGGCGTGATCTCGGCCGGGGCCGGACTGGTTTCCATTCTGTCCTATACGCACTCGATCAAGGCCAAGTTCGACCCTGATTCGCTGGCGGTCAGCAGTCTGGCCGCGGTGCGGTGGGTGGGAGTGACGCCGGCGCTGGATACCGCCAGGTCGATCGGTGACACGATCAATCTCGCGGTCACCGCTACTGACCCACGAGGGAATGCGCTGCTCGGAGTACCCACGGTATGGAGCAGCAGCGACTCCATCGTGGCGCTAGTGGACAGCGCTGGAACCGTCGTCGCACGAAGTGCAGGGACTGCGTTTATCACGGTGACGGTGGGAACGAAGAGCGCAAAATCCCAGGTGGTCGTCCGGCAGCAGCCTGCCGAAGTGCGCATTGTGGGAGACTCGATTCTCCGGGTACCCGAAGGCGAGCGCATGCAGGCCGTCGCTTACGTGGCTGACGCACGGCGCCAGAAGATCATTGGGTTGCCGGTGAGGTGGCGTTCTGGCGATCCGTCGATCGCTGCGGTGGACAGCACCGGGAACGTAACCGGCACGGCTGCGGGCCGTACCACGTTCAGCGCCCACCATGAAAGCATGGCGGCGCAGATCTCGGCCGAGGTATTCCCGGTGCCTGCGTCCCTCACCTTGCTTGGGGGAGACGGCCAGCGTGCTCCGGCAGGACGACGAGTAGCCAACCCTGTCACTGTGCAGGTGGTATCACGCAGTGGCCGTCCGATTGAAGGAGTGCCGGTCCGGTTTGTGGTGGGCGAGTCGGCGGGCGCAGTTGAGCCACAGACAGTCGCCTCGGACACCCAAGGCATTGTCCGAGCTGCCTGGACGCTCGGGGGAATGCCCGGCCGCCAATCTCTCGCGATATCCGCGCAGGGAGTGGCCAACCACACTGTCGTTTCCGCTGAGGCGGAGCCGGTGGGTGCCAACACCCGGATCGCGCAGACCAGCGACAATCTCGAGGGGCCGGCCGGTGAACAGCTGCCCGAGCCCGTGCTGGTCCGGGTAACCGACTCGAGTGGAGTGGCCCTGGCCGATGTACCGGTGACCTGGTCTGCGGATGATGGCGGGAACATCGTCTCGTCCGAGCCGCGGACCGACTCGCTCGGCGAGGCGCGGGCCCGCTGGACGCTGGGGCCCAGGTCCGGTGTGCAGCGAGGCTACGTGCAGGTAGGAAGCCCGCGAGCCGTACCCCGTTTTGTGGTCCATGCTTCGGCACAGGCTGGGCAAGCCGCAACGGTGAAGCTGGTGGGTAGCGGTAAAAGGGAGGGCTCAGTGAGCAAGGTGCTGAAGCCCCTGATCGAGCTTCGGGTGCTGGATAAGGCCGAGAACCCAGTGCCGGGCGCGACCGTATTGCTGACGCCGGTGCATGGGGCCGTGGACGACAGCGTCCCGAGCACCGATTCAACCGGACGAGTTCTGGTGTCCTGGACT
Source organism: Gemmatimonadales bacterium (assembly GCA_035249825.1). Taxonomy (GTDB): domain Bacteria; phylum Gemmatimonadota; class Gemmatimonadetes; order Gemmatimonadales; family GWC2-71-9; genus CAVVWJ01. The sequence continues at coordinate 12,644 of DATFFX010000231.1, forward strand.
CTTGGCCGGACTGCCGGACTCCATCGCATGAAGGCTCGAGTGGAGGGAGTCGAGCGGCTGGTGGAGATCTCCGCCAGAGCACGGCCCGCTGCCCCGGCCAATCTGGCCTTCGTTGAGCCCAAGGCCGGCACTGCGAGCCGAGCGGTACAGTCGCTGGACGCGGATCTGACTGATGCCTACGGCAACCCTGTTGCGGATCAGCCGGTGGTGTTCAGCACCAAGTTCGGGACGGTCAGTCCGGCCCGGGTAATGACAGATGCACGGGGTCGGGCGCACACCCGCTGGACGCCGGGCTCCAAGAGTGGGGACCGGACACTCTCGGCGGGGGTGAAGGGGACCGAGGCTCGAGCCACGTTCGTCCTGAAGGCACCCGCGCCGGCACCAGTGGCGAAGAAGCCGGTGGCGGTCAAAAAGGACATCACGGCAAAGAAGGTCATAAAGCGCGCAGCACAGTAAGCAGGACCAACACCAGGTTCGTTCAGGTCCAGGGGAAACAGTGTTCAACAGGTTGGTACAGGTCCACGGAGTCTGAAACAGTTCACGCTTAACGAGAGGGCATTTAACCGTAGTTCCACCTTCGCGGCACTGGAGGTAATATGACCGGCCCAGGTTTTCCCACTGTGCACCCGCACCGTATTCGGGCTCGGCGCCTCCTGCCGTATCTAGCTGCCTTCCTGCTGGGGCCATTGGCATGTAGCGATGAGCCGACCCAGCCCCAGACGCCTGGGGAAGGGCCTGTGGCGGCGGCTACCCATACGCATCCGTACCTGCCGAGCGTGAGCGGCCGGAATGCGACGGCTGCGAGCTCCCCCCTGCAGATGACGATATCGAGCTCGTCGGTGAGCCTCGCTGCTTCCAACCTGGCGGAAATAGCAGGGCCGAAGGTCCTGATTCTGTCCGATGTGGACGGTCCGGCGACTACAGCTCTGGCTACCGGGATCGTCAACGCTGGATTCCATGTGGGCCTTCGTCAGGCGCCCGAATACAACTGGTCGGCGTCGAATCCATCGCTCGATGGGTACGATGCCGTGATTCACTTGAATGGCTTCACCTATAACGTGCCCCTGGGCGCCGCCACTCAGAGCGCGCTGGTGGCCTTCGTCAATAACGGCGGCGGGTTCATCGGCTCGCAGTGGAATGGCTATGAGGAAGTAGCCGGCCAGCAGACCGGCATGTCGGACCTGGTGCTGCTGGGGACCGGGGCTCCGGGGTCGGACAGCTGCGGCTTATGCGATGTCACCTACACCACCGTGGCGGGACAGGAGAATCACCCTGTGCTGGTGGGGATACCCTCGCCGTTCACGTTCCGGGCTGATGGCCACGATGCGTCACCCAAGGCTGTGGCCGACCCGGCCATCGTCGTACTGATGCAGTCGCCGAGCGGCGGTCCGGCAGTACTGGTTCGCCAGGTAGAAGCCGGCAGGGTCGTGAACTTCAGCTTCGCCCCCAATTATGCGGACTTCCAGGCTGATCGCCGGACGCTGGATGATCCGCAGGTCCAACAGCTCTACATCAATGCGGTACGGTGGATCACGGGAACGCAGGGTAACGCGGGTGGCGGCAGCCTCGACCGCGACGCCGACGGCAGCGTGGACGGGTCCGACAACTGTATCAACCAGTTCAACCCAACTCAGCTGGACGCTGATGGCGACGGGATGGGCGACCCCTGCGATGCCGATGATGACAACGACGGGGTCACCGATGATGTGGACAATTGCGAACTGCCCAACCCGGACCAGCTGGACGCAAACGAGAACTGGGTGGGAGATGCGTGTGAGGAGGTAAGCACTCAGGCGCAGACTATTACCTTCGATCCGCTTGCAGACCGGACTTTCGGAGACGCGCCGTTTGTGCTCAGCGCATCAGCCAGCTCCGGGTTGCCGGTCACTTTCCTGGTCAGCGGGGCATGTTCGCTCGATGCAACGACACTCTCGTTGACCTCAGCCGGGACCTGCACGGTCATTGCCCAGCAGGCCGGCAACGAGACCTGGACGTTTGCCGCAGATGTGCAGCGCTCGTTTACGATCGCCAAGGCGCCGGCAACGATCGCCGTGGGCACGACGTACATCTATGATGGAACCGTCAAGCACGCCACAGTCACCACCAACCCTGTTGGGCTGAGCGGCTTGACAGTCATCTACACACTGGCAGGATCGCCCGTCAGCGAGCCGGTGAATGTAGGTACTTACCAGGTAGCCGTCACTCTGGACAATCTCAACTATGAGGCGCCTCAGGCCACGGGCACGCTGACCATCAATCCGGCGGCCCCGACCATTCACTGGACCACACCGGCGGCAATTACCGAAGGCACTCCGCTGGGTGCAGCCCAGCTCAACGCCACCGCATCCGGCGTGGGCGGTATCAACCTCCCGGGAACTTTCGTGTATCTCCCGGGGGAGGGGACTGTACTCACCGCCGGGGCGCGTCCAATTTCGGTGGAGTTCGTTCCTGCGAGTGGGAACTACACCAGTGCCATCAAGACCGTGACCCTCACGGTCACTGCCGCGGAAGCGCCGCCGAGCCGGCTCGCCTTCAAGGGCTTCTTCCGGCCGGTCCACAATCGGCCGACCGTCAACATGGTGCCGGCTGGCGCTGCGATACCGGTCAGATTCTCAGTGGAGGGATCCGCCGATTCGCGTGTCATTCAGCCGGGCTTTCCGACGTCGGTGCCGATGGCGTGTAGCTCAGTGTCCGCGACCAGGAGCGTCGAGGAGACGACCGATGAGATCGGCAGCAGCATGCATGCCTCCGGCACGAAGCACACATATATCTGGAAAACCAGTCCTGCGTGGGCCGGCACCTGTCGGAGATTGGTGGTGACGCTGGTCGATGGCAGCACCCATAGTGCTCTTTTCCGCTTCGCGAAGGCGCAGAAGAGCAAACAGATCAAGGGTGTGAGGCATCCGAAATAAGTGGTAGCGGAGTAGCGGGACCGTTGAGGTAAAAAGGCGAAGTCAGGGTGGCCGCGATATGGGCTGCCCTGACTTTCGTACTTCATCTCTCCCCGAGCACCTTTATCACGACCCGCTTGCGCCTCTGGCCGTCCCACTCTCCGTAGAACACCCGCTGCCAGGGTCCCAGGTCCAGCTTGCCGGCAGTTATCGGCACGATCACTTCATGACCCACGGTCAAGCTCCGCAGATGGGCCGCGGCGTTGTCTTCACCGGTCTCGTTGTGCCGGTACCGCTGCGGATCCCATGGCGCGATCGTCTCCTCGAGCCACTTCAAGATATCCTGCCACAACCCGGACTCGTGATCATTGACGAAGACCGACGCGCTGATATGCATGGCAGAGACCAGCACCATGCCTTCCTGCACCTGGCTGACGCGAACCTGCTCGGAGACCTCATCGGTGATATCGATGATCTCCTGGCGGCGCCTGGTCTCGAACCAGAGGTAATGGGTGTGGGCAGTCATTCCCAAGCAGGGTGAACGGTCAACGGTGAACAGTGAACGGGTAGTGAGCGGAGTGGCCCCGTTCACCCTTTACCGTTCACTGTTTACGCCTTCATCTGAGCAGTTCTTCCAGTCTCGCGGACGTCTCGGTTTTCTGATCTCGATATTTGACGATTACCGGCGCGTAGAGCCCGAGCCCTGCCGCCGCGCCCGGGCCTGACTTCACCGGACGGGTACCAGGAACCACGACCGCGCCAGCCGGAATCTCCAGCGGCTGGTCGCCCACTCGGCGGTAGACCCGATCATGCACCAGGTCGAACACGGCCGTGCCGCCGGAGAGAATCGTACCGGGTGCAAGGACTGCCCGCTCGCGCACTACGGTTCCCTCATACACCCCACAGTTACCCCCCACCAGCACCTCATCTTCGATAATTACCGGGAGCGCTCCCACGGGCTCCAGGACCCCTCCGATCTGAGCTGCGGCCGACAGATGCACCCGGTGCCCGATCTGGGCGCAGGAGCCCACCAGGGCGTGAGAATCGATCATGGTGCCATCCCCCACGTACGCGCCGACGTTGATGTACATGGGCGGCATGCAAACAACTGCAGTCCCTACGTAACACCCGTCTCGGATGGCTGAGCCGCCGGGGACGATCCGGATGCCTTGCTCGGGGCCAATCGCGCGAAGGGGGTATGTGTCCTTGTCGTAAAAAGGAAAGGGCCCGCCAGTGGCTGCCGGGCCAACACGACCGAGGCGGAAACCCAGGAGAATACCAGCCTTCACCCAGGCGTTGGCGCGCCAGTGTCCGTCGGAGCCCGGCTCGGCTGCCCGTACAGTGCCGGCGTTGAGAGCGGCCTTGAGCTGTTGGAACGCCTCCAATGCGGCTATTTCGTCTCCTGGCGGCACGCTGTGAGCGTAACGCTCGATCGCTTGCCTGAGATTCTCCTCCGGACGCGGTAGCGCTTCGCTACTGCGCCCCCGCTTACCTGCCTTCCCGCTTTCTCGCTTACCGCCGTCAGACATCCGTCACCCCAGCGGTTCGAAGCGCTACCCGCAGGGTGGACCGGGTCGCTTCACTGGCCGGCAATAGTGGTGGTCGCAAAACGTTCTGGATCCGGCCCATCAGATGCAAAGCCGCCTTGGCTGGCGCGGGGTTGGTCTCCAGAAAGTTGGCATCCATGAGTGGCAGCATGCGGTAGTGCCAGTTTCTGGCATTCTCCAGATCACCCGAGAGCAGGAGGTG
>DATFFX010000232.1:0-2094 GCA_035249825.1 Gemmatimonadales bacterium
CATCGGTTCGGGAACGACGATAGCCGACGCAGCTCCTGACGGGATGCTGTCAGCCCAGAAAGCCACGTTGTGAGGTCCACCGCTCTTGTTGTGGTAGCGTATCACATCATTCGGCTTGATGGTCAGCTGGTCAGGCACGTACTTGTAGCTACTGCCTTCGAGCACCATGTTCACATCGTGAGTCGCCCCGGCAGCCGCAGGGGTTGTCGCGGCCGGCGCCCCGGTCTGATCGGGTGCCGCTTGCTGGTCTGATCCAGCCTGCTGCTCCGCACCCTTGTTCTCTCCGCCGCAAGCCGCCAATACGATGGCCAACCCCGCCATCATGGAAGTCATCCGCATTTTCGCTGCTCCGCCTCCGAAACGTGAAGTTACCGACTTTGTGAACGGTTTCACGAGTACGAGTATAAGCACCCCGTCGTGAAAAGGAAAATGGCGCACCTCAGCCGGTGTCGGCGGGAGGAGGGTGGGTTACTTTACGCGGGTTAGTGCGTTTCCCACTCCCCACGGAACAGCATGGCGGTAACCGTCCAGCCCAAACCAGTCCCCGCTCCCACCGTACCTCCCTGCCGCACCATGGGAACCCAGTGTCGAAGCCTGCCGGTCACTCTTCGAATTGGGCCGCTGGAGGACGGAACCGCGTCACTGGATCATGAGGCCACCTGGCTCCTCGGTCATACCCAGAATATCACCTTCTTCGACATGTGGGAGGATGCGGGGGAGCTCTACGTGGAGGCTACACTCCACGTTCCGTGTCGATACCTGCGTCGAGAAGGCCCTTTTGCCCAGTGCACCGCGCATGGGTTTCGAGGCCCCACCCCGCGCGGATCCTACCGCCCCGAGCAACTCCGCCGCCGGGGTCGAGACCGGTTTCTGGTGGTGGAGAACCGGCGGGCCGTAACCCGATCGCTTCCAGCCCCCTCTCGCTCATTGCCGGTCCTGGCCGAACCGAACCCCTGTGCCCTGGCACCCTGCCGCACCGCGGATAATTCCCGAGGCGCGGCCTGTTGCCGCGACCTCCAGATCGAGATCATGTGTACCCGGCGCGAGCGCAGGCTGGAGGCACTGGTGCGTTCCCGACGTTCGCCGTATCTCTGCAAGGTGGAGCGTGCCGGTGACTATTCCATCGAGGCGGAGGTCATCTCGGCCTGCGGCTTTCTGGATGACGACGGCATCGGGTGCAGCCTTCACGGCCGTGCCCGGGCAGACGGCCGCCCGGCTAAACCCGACCTGTGCAGCGAATGGCCTCCCAAGAACAAGGGCCTGCACCCGGGTTGCGTGTTTGCACCCAAGCGGCGCCGTCGCTGAGAGTGGCATGTGCAAGTTCCTACTAGTGGGCCGTCCTCTTGAACGATTCGGCCGGGTACTGGACCCTGGGCACGTCCGGCTCTGAGGAGTGTGAGTGACCGACGACCTCGAACAACTCTATCAGACCACGTACACGGCCGTTGTGCGCTTCCTGTATCGCAAGGTGTGGGACGCGGAGCGCGCGGAAGACCTGGCTCAGGAGGTGTTCGTGAGGGCGCTGGCTCACCAGCCCGAGAAGCCCCGAGCATGGGTCTTTGCCGTGGCGGCGAATCTGGCCCGGGATGAGGCCCGTGCTGCGGTACGGCGAAAGCGGCATCTGACGCTGCTCAAGGCCGATCCCGTGGCGCAGCCGACGATCGAACCGGCCGCAGATACGCTGGTCGAACATGATGAGAGAGTCGCGTCGGTGCACGAAGCCCTGAATACGTTGACACCGCGAGACCGCGAGATCTTGTTACTTTGGGACGCGGGTCTGAGCTACCCTGAGATCGCCGCACAGACAGGGCTGGCGGTCGGTGCCGTCGGCACCACATTGGCTCGTGCGAGGCGGCGCCTGGTGGAGGCTCACGACCGGCAGAACCCCAACAAGGGAAGTCATGCGGCACATTCCTGAGGACGAGCTCCACGCGTATCTCGATCAAGGGCTGAGCCGCTCGCAGTGCGTGGAGATCGAGAGCCATCTTGCCGGCTGCGCGTCATGCCAGAGCGCCCGGGACGGCATTGCCGCCCTGCGTGACCGCACCACTGCCCTGCTGGCCCGTCTTGCCCCTCCTCGATCCTTTCCCACTC
>DATFFX010000233.1:0-6504 GCA_035249825.1 Gemmatimonadales bacterium
GGCGCAGTTTCAGATTAAAGGAGTCTAGAATAGTGCGCGAGCGGCCTGTCGCCGCAGCTGATGCGCGGTTCGTTAGGCGCGCAGCACGGGCGTCACAGACGCCCTGGCCTCCTCGGTGGGCACGGGATTGGGAGGTTCGCCCATTGCTCGCAGCACTCTACTGGATGGGTGAGTTTCGGCCCGGGCCCGACATGCCTTGGGCAGCGCACGCGGCTTTTTGGGTCGTTCTCGTCGTTGCTCTCGGGATAGCGTTGGCCGCTGCAGCAGCCCTCGTCCTTGGGTGGGGGAACTTCTCTGGCAAGGAGCGGCTGCAGCTGGTCGCCCTCGCCCTATTCCTGTAAGAGTCTTCGAGGGACTGAGCAGAGCTGGCGCCTAACAAGCGCATGCAGCTGGCGGACACTTCAGTTCTAAGGACGTCAGATCGTGTCAAAGCGAACAGTCGCTCCACCTGGATGCGGTCCGTTAGGTCCACGACAAATTCCGGTCGAGTGCAAACGATGAGAGTCTTCGGGAGCGTCGTTCTGTTCTTGCTTTCAGGTCCCCTGCGCGCGCAGGAGGTCTCCCCTATCATCGACATGCACCTGCACGCGCACACCCTGAGCATGTACGGGACACCGCCTCCAGCGGTGTGCACCAATGACCGGGAGCTCTTCTTTCCCGGTGTAGATCAGCGAGAGCCCGTGACTTTCGCACGGGCGCACTCGTGTAGAGCCCCGCTGGTAGCACCTAAGACAGACCAGGAACTCCGACGGGTCATGCTCGGGATCCTCGAGCACTACAATATTCGGGCAGTAGCGACCGGACGACTGGACGAGGTCACGAAGTGGCGGGCCGCAGCCCCTGATCGGATCATTCCCGCAACCCCATTTGACGATTACGAGAAGCGAGACCCAGAAGCATTTAGGCGTCTATTCAATCAAGGAAGGTTCGCCATATTTGCCGAGATTAGCTCACAATACAACGGCCTGAGCCCGGCAGATCCGTCGCTGGAACCTTATTTCGCGTTGGCCGAAGAGTTAGACATCCCCGTCGGCATCCATATGGGAGAGGGCCCTCCAGGCGCCGCGTACCTCGGATCTCCCAGGTACCGCGCTCGGCTGACCAGCCCTTTCCTGCTGGAAGAAGTACTCATTCGCCATCCGCGACTCCGCGTCTATGTGATGCACTACGGTTCACCCTTGGTGGATGAGATGATCGCAATGCTCTTCTCCCACCCGCAGCTGTACGTGGACGTTGCGGGAAATGACTGGAGTCTACCGCGAAAGGAATTTCACCGTCACCTTCGGCATCTGGTGGAAGCAGGTTTTGGAAAGCGCATCATGTTCGGTTCCGACGCAATGGTGTGGCCGCAGACCGTTCCGGTCGCCATCGAAAGCATCCAGTCAGCCGAGTTTCTGACCGAGGACCAGAAGCGGGATATCTTCTACAACAATGCCGCTCGGTTCCTTCGCCTGAGTGATGAAGAGGTGGCAAGGCATCGTGGGAGTCGCAAGGAGCGGCCGAACCCGAGCCGACCAGCCGATTGAGCGAGGCTGCTGCATCGTGGTGAAGCTCATCTATTGCATCTGTCGGAAGCCGGGGCTTAGCCGGGAGGGATTTCTCCGCCACTGGGCGGAAGTTCACGCGCCGATCGGCGCGCGCATTCCAGGCCTCCGCAAGCTCGTCCATAGCTATGCACTGGAAGCGCCGAGGGACGAACGGCCTGCCGATTTCGACGGCATGGCCGAGCTCTGGTTCGATGACGTCCAAGCAATTCTCGACGCGCGGCAATCACCGGAGTGGGCGGCTTCGACGGCCGATGAAATCCACTTCGTGGATCCCTTCCGGAGTGCCTATTTCGTCAGCGAGGAGCGGCAGATTGTCTAACTGCAGCTGGTACCGGCCGCTGCAGCTCACGGGGGCGCGCTGGCGGACACAATCTCTAATAGCCGTCGGAGGCGAGGGCGAATGGCATCGGGCGCTGAGCGTACGCTGAATCGCATCGCCGCGGCGGGTCTTGTGGTCGGCGCCGGGTTCGGGCTGGCGGGGACGCTCGTCACCTCGCCGGAGTTACAGGCGAGCCTGTGGGCGATTGACAGTGTCGCCCTGGTCGTCGCGACCAGCCTCCTGGCCTTGAAGTACTTCCGGGATGGTGACGACCTCATGTCCGCCGGGTTTCTCGTCTTTGCGATCGGCGAGGGGGTGCTGCTCTCCGGGACCGCAGCGGGGCCCAGCGAAAGCGTCCCGGCTTTCGCTGCCGGGATTGCCCTGTGGGCAGCCGCCCTTGCCCTCATTAGACCCCGGCGCTGCTACCCGCCTGGCTGCGTGTGTTAGGCGCAGCGGCCGCCGGTTTGTTTGCGATCACAGCGGGCCGGATCTATGCCGGCGAGGTGCTGTTGCCCACCTCGTCACCGCTGCCGTTCTTCGCCTATCCTTTCCTCGTTGCGACGCTGCTGGGCTGGGCGTGGACGCTGCTGCGAGAGAAGGCATAGGGATGAACCGGGCGCAGGGTAGTAGAGATCACGGTGAGGCGGACATCCTCCGCGAGACAGAGCGCGAGCGGTTGCGCGCGCTAGTCGCGGCCGATGTGACCCGCGCGCGCCAGCTGCATGCCGACGACTTTCAACTGATTAACCCCTTAGGTGGAGTGCTCTCGAAGGACGAATACCTCGGGGCTATTGGCTCCGGGGTGGTCAACTACCTCTTCTGGGAAGCGGATACGATCGCAGTCCGGATCTATGGGGATGTGGCCATCGTCCGGTACCAGTCGCAGCTCGAGATCGTTGTGCAAGGCAACCATATCCCACGCCAGCGCTATTGGCACACCGACGTTTATGAACGGCGCGAAGGGCAATGGCAAGTGGTATGGTCCCACGCAACCGGGATTCAGTGACGGGGTCCCTCACGCTCCCGGTGACATTGACAAACGCTTACCGGCGGCGACCCACTGAACCAAATGTGACATAGCCCCCGAGCGTCCAGGTGGCCCCGCCATCTCGTGAGTGCTCGATCAACTGTTCGTACCCGCCTGCAGTGGGCCCCCGACTTCGGCTATTGCCGATCGATACGAGCGATGAAACACCCGGCCTCGGCATTACGCAGATGCGCATACCGCACTTCCTCCAGCTCGAGAATCCGCTCCAGCACAGTCTCGAAGGGCGAGCTGGCAACCCGGTGCTGGATCAGGAGCGCTCCAGCCTCGCCGTATCCCTCGATGACCAGTGGAAGGCGGCGGAGCGCCTCCGGGAGTGCATGGCCGTCGTACCGGTCGCATTGCCCATGATGAATGAACACCGGACCGGGTGCCGGCAAGGCCGCCGGATCGGTGAAGGGCTGGTAAGTGAAGAGCAACCGTTCGTCCCTGCCCTCCTGGAACGTTTGCAGGCACAGGCGGCATGGCCCATATCCAGTCGCCAGCTCGGCATGGGCGGGGTGCCCATACTGGGGCGACCTCATGGATTCCCTCGCTGTGGTCGCGATATTGTCAGGAATGCCCTGAATTCGGTAGCCGCTCATGGTTCCGCTTCGAAAGAGGTGCGGCCATACTAACGTCTTCAGGTTGGATGCACCTCCGGATTCTTGCGCTTGAATTCGCTCAGATGAGGCACTCCTGCGTGAGAGAGGATGATCCGGCAAACATGGATTCCCCGGCACTCAGCATCGATGCAGTTACGCGCCAGATCCTCACGCTCGGCGTGCAGCCCGAAGGGGTCCTGCTGGTCCACAGCGCGTTCTCGAAGGTGACGCCTGTTGAAGGTGGGCCGCGAGGCCTGATCGAGGCACTGCGGTCCGCCCTGGGTCCGGCGGGTACTCTGGTAATGCCCAGCATGAGTGACGATGACGATCGGCCGTTCGACCGGAGAGCGACTCCCTGCCCGGGCATGGGAGTGGTGGCGGACACATTCTGGCGAATGGAAGGAGTCCTGCGCAGCGACAGCCCACATGCGTTCGCCGCGCTCGGCCCGGCCGCTGCGACGATCACCGCGTCACATCCCCCGGATGTTCCGCACGGGCTGGACAGTCCGGTTGGGCGGGTCTATGCACTCGACGGGCAGGTGCTCTTGCTTGGCGTCGGGCATGACGCGAACACTACCATCCATCTGGCCGAAAACCTTGCGGGTGTACGTTACCGACTGCCGAAGTCGCTCACACTCCTGAAGGCCGGGCAATCCACTCGATACGACTACAGCGAGATCGACCATTGCTGCGCGAGGTTCAGCCTGATGGATCACTGGCTCGAGACTCAGGGCCTGCAGCGGCGAGGCGTCGTGGGCCATGGAGAGGCACGCGTGGTTCGTTCGCGAGATCTCGTGGAGACGGCTGTTGCCCGGCTTCGGGAAAGTGAGACCGTCTTCCTGCACCCCGCCGGAGTATGCAGTGAGTGTGACGAGGCACGAGCGAGTATTCCGGCCTATGCTCCACGATGAAACCGTGATGGCTGGACGGAACGCCGTAGGCCTCCGATGGCGCAGGTTGACCCTTATTATGATCGCGGCGGCCACTGGTGGCTCGATCGCACTCGTGTTGGGAGCGAATCACCTGGTCGCAATTTCCTGGCTGGTGCGGCTGATGATGGCCGCCATGCTGGTGATTGTGACGGGCTGGCTGAGTTGGCGGATCTGCGCCAGTCTACCACGCAGATCCAGATAAGTCGTGAATCGATTGGCAGCCGCAGGCTCAGTGGCAATCTTACCTCATGGAACGGATCGAAGCCGGCCGGGCTCACTGCATGCTCTGCGGCGAGGCTATTCGCCCGGCCGAAGACGCCTTGATTACGCCAGACTTCCTCGCTGATGAAGGAGACCCGTTCTGGCGCTTTGCCGATGCCGCGGTGCACCGGACGTGCTTTCTGGTGTGGGACCGGCGAAAGGCGTTCATCGCACGTTACAATCGAGCCGCCCGTTCCTGGGTGGCGCCAGATCGAACGTACCCACGCATGACGAGCGAGGGCGAGATCGTGCGGCGGCAGGAGGAATAACGTTGCGAACTGCTTTTGTGCTGCTCGGGATGTTCCTGGCTGTTCCACGTGTGGTATTCTGCCAGGGCAAAGGTCAACACTCGGCGTGGCTCGGCGCCGACTCCATAGTCACTGTCGGGCCGGCGCGTATCGGCCTCCGGGTCTCCGCGTGGCGCGACTTCATGCCTCAACCTGAAGGAGCGCAGGCCGGCAGTCCTCTGATGGTGAATCTACAGATCATGAGTCTCGACTCCCTGCCAATGCCCACTGAACTCAGAGTGGATTCCGCGTGGGTTCGTTCCGAAGACGAGCTCTGGAGTTCTGCACCAAGTCCTGAGCCACGACCCAATCTTCCGAACGGGTTGGATCTGATCCTCCGAGGCGGGCCAAAATGGCCTACCCACCAGACGATAGATGTTCTGGTACGTCTTCGGCCGGCGGCAGGAGCCGCCTACTATCTTCGAGCTCGACGTCAGCCGATCGGCCGGACAATGTGAGGCGCGGTGTACGTCGAGGCACTCTCGAGTGCGTGATGTCGCTGCCGCACCTCGGTATGGGGCTACTCGTGCTTCCCTTCGCGCTGGCAAGTCGGACCCGGGCTTGAACACCCGTGTCCCTATCGGCAAAATGGTGCGCTACGGGACAGCCCTCCTGGCCGGCGTCATCGCCGGGAGCAGGGGCGTAAGCGCAGTGCAGTCATGGCAGCAGTATCGGACCTTGCATGAGAGTGATCCTTCTGGAGCCGATGCGTATCTCACCTTCGCTCAGGTCGATGCCGCCATCGCGATACTGAGCCTGTGCCTGGCCGCGCTGGTGTGGTGGCTCCTGGGGAGAGGCGGCCATGCCCCAGATCGCTAAGAGGTCGGGGTTCCTGATCGGTATGGCTTGCGGGGTAGCGATCTGGCTTCTCTCCGCTGTGATCACCGGACGCCGGGAGCCATGGGATGCGGCCGGCTACTACCCTGTCGCACTCCTGCTGGCCGGCCTGATAGGCGGCTGGGTGGCGCCTGGCGAACTGAGCCGAGTCGTGCTCGGTATATTTGTGGGTCAGGCGGTGGTGCTCCTGGCGGGTGTAGTCGCCGATCCGGCCAGCGGCGGATTGTGGCCTCTCGGGATCGTGCTGCTCGCCGTCTACTCGATGCTGGCGCTGATTGCAGCAGCGGTTGCGGCGGCGATCAGGAGCCGGGTAGGTCAGCCGCCCGAATAAAGAGCGGTCACATGCTCGATCTGACTCCAGCGGCTCCGACCTGGATTTCGAATGGCTGATTCCATTCGTACCACCATTGCGCGTCTCCTGGACTGGGAAGATGCGCACGCCGGCTTCGACAAAGTCATAGGCGGCCTGCCGCGAAAGCTCCGCGGGCAAGTTCCCAACGGCCTACCCTACTCTCCCTGGCAGTTGCTCGAGCATATCCGCCTGACACAGCAGGACATCCTGGACTTCTGCGTAAATCCCATCTATGAGGAGCGCGACTGGCCTGACGACTACTGGCCGAAAACGGCGTCGCCACCTTCGCCAACCGCCTGGGACGAGAGCATCGCGGCTTTTCGCAACGACCGCGAGGCCC
>DATFFX010000234.1:0-2487 GCA_035249825.1 Gemmatimonadales bacterium
ATCCTTCACATGGGCGTCCGGCAATTCCCCATCCTGGCAGCCACAACGCCAATCCAGTCAGTATGGTGGCCGGGACTGTCACTTTCGAGCTGCTGACCCGGGCGCTCCTCGAGCAGCTCAACACCAGAGGCGACGAACTGCGGCAGCGGCTGGGCGCAGCTTTTCGGCAGGCGGGCGTTCCCGTCCAAGTCACCGGCCTGGGATCGCTGTTCGGTCTCCACTTCACAGAACGCCCGGTCCGCAGTTACCGCGACACGCTCGGCACCCGCGCCGACCTCAGGCATCAGATCTTCCTCGGCCTCTACAATGAGGGAATCCTGATCGACCCTCGCGGCGTGGGGAACATCTCCACCGCGATCGGGAGCGACGAGATTGACCAGTTTTTCGCCGCGCTGGATCGGGTGCTGGCCCGCGCTACCGGGGCATAGCCTCTTGCGCGGCTGGTCTGTTTTCGGCTTTCTTTCGGTGGTGGGTGTTACACCGAACCTGGATCTGAATGAGGAGATGAACGATGTCGCGTAAGTCTGAGAAGCAGCCACCTGCTGCCAAGCAGTCCGGCAACACCATAAAGGATCCCGACGAGTGGACCACCGGCGAAGAGCCGATGACCGGCGCCCAGGAGTCTTACCTCCATACGCTGGCCACCGAAGCGGGGGAGGAAGTCGAGGAGGACCTCACTAAGGCCGAGGCCAGCAAGCGCATCGATGAGCTGCGGGAGAAAACCGGTCGGGGAGAGAGCTAGCTACCCGCTTCCGGCTCTGCAGGCTTGAGGAGCTTGGCCACGTCCTGCGGGCTGAGCCCCACGTCTTCCAGAATCTGCTGAGTGCTCGGCCGGCTGAAATCCTCCCGCCTGGCCTCGAAGAGCAGTTCGAAGGCGTGGGGTTTGTCCAGCGCCTGCTGTTGCCGCAGCACCCAGCCGCTTTCATCGACGAACAGACGGAGCGCGTGATCCAGCGATTCGAAGGCGTTCTCGCTCCAGCAGTGATCACGGGGATGCCAAAAGCGGGTGAGCAGGATCGCGCCTGCTGGCGCCCTGTCCTTGGGCTCGGCGGGTCGGGTCGTAACCACCACCCAATGCACCCGGCCCGTCCGTTCCGAGCAGAGCGGGTCCGGAGCTGATTCTACCACCGGAGCTCCCTGCTCCTGCTCCAATCGGTTTATCTCACCCGCCATACCGTTCTTTCATAGTACCGGCATCGAATCTGTCTATTCGGCGAGCAAAGCGGCCAGTCTGGACTGGCGGTTGAGTCGCTCGGCAAAGAGGGCCGCTGCAGCAGCGACGCTGGCGATGATGACGAGGCTCACGAGGTATCTCCCTCCGGATCCGCCCGCAGAACCGCATAGAGCACTACGTCCTCATACTTCCCCCACTTCCTCACTCGCTGGCGCAGGACTCCCTCGCGCTGCATGCCTATGGCCAGCAGGACCCGTCCTGAAGCTGGATTTCTGACCAGGTGGTGGGCGCAGATCCGATTGAGCTCCAGTGTCTCGAACCCAAACCCGAGCACTGCCCGGGCCGCCTCTCGCGCGTAGCCTTGCCCCCACCACTCACGCCCGATCCAGAATCCCAGCTCTGCCTGCCGATGCTCCGGCTCGATGTCGCGCAGTCCGACCGATCCGATCAAGGCCCCCGTCGATAGTAGACGGACAGCGAAGCTGAGATTCGGACCTCCCAGTGTTTCTTGCTGCTGCTGCTCGATCCACGAGAGAGCGTGTTTTAGCTCGTAGGGGTGGGGAATCGCGAGCGTGGTATCGGCGACATCGCGGACCCCAGCCAGCCGCTGGACCTCCGCAGCGTCGCCCAAGGTGAACTCTCCGAGAACCAGGCGTGCGGTCCGCAGAGTGGGCTTGGCACTCACCGCGCTGCTAGTAGGCGTGCTGCTGTGCCCGCTCGATGCTGTTGCCGAGCTCGCCAGCGGCCTCTCGAAGACTGTTCAGCTCAGCGTGCCGGCCACTCACCGAGCCAGCCTTGAGGTCGCCGCCCAGGGTTCGGCACATCTCCGTGGCCCGCCGGATTCGGAAACGTTCCTGAAAAAGCTTCGACTCGTCACCACGTGCTGCTCCGAGCACTCCCCACAATCTCAGGCGCATGTCGTCGAGAGCACTCTTGAAGTCTTCGAGACCCTCGACGGGTGCTCGACCCAGCGCCAGCCGAACCTCGATGGCTCGCAGGGTAGAATTGAGTGTGGAGATATGCTCGGCAAAGCTCGGCTCCGCCATGAACCCTCCCGCGGCTCAAGCTGCGTGCGGCTGGGGATGACCGTCAGCCGGTATGGCTACTCGCGATACGCGTCCACCGACATGTTGAGATCACGACGCAGATCCGCCTCTCCACTCACCAGAGAACTCCACGAGATCTCCTGACCTTTTCGGGCCCCCTTGGGAGTGATCTTTACGCCCTCGGGCGAGATGGCAACCGTGTACAGCTTGCCGTCCAGATCCAGCTCTCGCTTGATCGTCTTGTCGAGTTTCGTAGCCATTCCGACC
>DATFFX010000235.1:0-5358 GCA_035249825.1 Gemmatimonadales bacterium
CGATGCCTTGCAGTTGACCCGTGCGCGGTGATGCAGGAGCAATATTCAGGCTCGTATGAGCCCGGCTTGGACGCTTACCTTCTCATCACCAGAGACCTCGATGCGCAACCGCGAACGCATTCTCACCAACCTCGAGACGATCTATCGGGAATCGTACGACCGGGCCCAGAAAGCCCGGGATGAGGGTCGCATGATGGATCTCGAGAGCGGCTACATGCGCGACCAGCTGATGCTCGAAATCCTTCTCGATATACGCGACCTCTTCTCGGTCGCACCGGCCGCCTCAGGTGGAAGTGCCCTGGAGAAGCTGGAATCCATCCGCAGGCTGACGAAGCTTCGCTGAAAGGTTGTCCATGTACCGGCTATCGTCGGTGGCCGTAGTTGCCGCGGCGTTCTGCGTCAGCGCATGTGGAGCTCGCCCCGATCCAGCGGACGGGGCATCCGATCTGATTGTCTACGGCCGCGTGTGGACCGGCGATTCCGCCAAGCCCTGGGCTCAGGCTGTTGCAGTCAGCGGAGACACGATCGTAGCGGTGGGCGACAGCGCCACGATAGCGAGGACCCAGGATTCCGGCACCCGCGTAATCGCGAATGGAAAGGCGATGGTACTGCCGGGTTTCACGGATGCGCACGTGCATCTGCTGAGCAGTGGGTTCCAGATCGCCCGGATAAACTTGAGAGACGCTGATTCTCCTCGTGACTTTGTCAGGCGCCTCAAGGAGCACGCCGCAACAGTGCCGGCTGGGCAATGGATCACCGGCGGTGATTGGGACCACGAGCGGTGGCCCGGCGCCACGCTGCCAAACCGCAGCTGGATCGACTCCATTACCCCGAACAACCCTGTCTTTGTGAATCGCCTTGATGGCCATATGAGCCTCGCCAACAGCGCCGCGCTCCGCTCGGCTGGGATCAGCCGGGAAACACCTGACGTGCCGGGTGGGACCATTGTGCGAGATCCACGAAGCCGAGACCCGACCGGAGTATTGAAGGACAACGCAAGAGAGGCAGTGGACCGGGCGATACCCGGACCGTCAGCCGCCGAGGACGATTCAGCGCTCGTTCGTGCAATGCGTTGGGCAGTGGCGCGGGGTGTCACGGCGGTGGGTACGATGTCGAACGATCCAGGCAAAGTCGCCGTGGCCGAATCCTGGCGAGAGTTGGCCGCGCTCAAACGCGCTCACGATAAGGGCAGCATGCTGATTCGAGTATCGGCCTACGTTTCACTCGAAGCATGGCGTCCCATGGCGGATACGCTCCGGTTGCGCGGGGCGGGGGATGACTGGCTCAGGACCGCCGGCGTCAAAGGGTTCGTTGATGGATCACTGGGCTCTTCCACTGCTCTATTCTACGAGCCCTACAACGACGCACCCGAGACTTCCGGCCTCTTCGTTACTCCCGAGGATTCATTGCGAGCGTGGATTGCCGGTGCCGATTCTGCCGGTCTACAGGTGGTGGTGCACTCCATCGGTGAGCGCGCCAACGGAGTCCTGCTCGACATTTACGACAGTGTTGCCAAGGCACACGGAGTCCGTGACCGGCGTTTCCGAATCGAGCACGCTCAGCACCTACGGAAACGTGACATAGCGCGCCTTGGAAAGAGCGGTGTCATCGCCTCCGTGCAACCGTACCACGTAGTCGACGATGGCCGCTGGGCCGAGAAGAGAGTTGGGCCCGCCCGCATCAAGACGACGCATCCGTACCGCTCCCTGCTCGACGCTGGTGCTCGTCTGGGTTTCGGCTCGGACTGGACCGTGGCCCCCATCGATCCGTTGCTGGGGATCTACGCCGCAGTGACTCGACAAACGCTGGACGGCAAGAACCCCAACGGGTGGGTGCCTGAGGAAAAGATCACGGTTGAGGAGGCACTACGGGCATACACCACCACAAACGCGTATGGCGTCTTTGCGGAACGCAGTCGCGGTAAGCTGAGTCCGGGGTATACAGCCGATCTGGTGGTGCTGGATCAGGACCTGACGGCGATCCCTCCGGAGGCGATTCAACGCGCGGCGGTTCGCGCCACCGTTATTGGCGGAGAAATCGTGTTTTCGGACGGCGAGACGCCCCGCTGACTTACAGGAGTACATAGTACTACTACGGTCGGTTTATGTAGCTGGCTACTCTCTAGAGTCAGCCAAGGCCTGCCCACGTCGCTGGGGCTGTGCTCTTTCTTCTTCGATGTAACGCCAAGCTTCATCCATCACCCTTCGGCGATGGTCAAAAGTGGTGGACTGGCGGGAACGAGGAGCAGTATCTTTGGTCGTCTCTGAAGTTGACTGTTGACCCAGACCCCCCGAGTTCCATGGCCACACGTACTTCGGGCCGCACCAAGAGCTCCGCCAAGCTCGAGAAAGCGGGATTGCTGGATCTCTATCGGGTGATGCTGCTCGCGCGCAGAATCGACGATAAGGAGATCCAGCTCAAGCGCCAGAACAAGATCTTCTTTCAGATCTCGGGCGCTGGCCACGAGGCTGTTCTCGCCGCTGCCGCCCGTGTGTTTCGGCCCTCCTACGACTGGTTCTACACCTATTATCGGGATCGGGCGCTCTGCCTTGGCTTGGGCATGACGGCTACCGAGCAGCTTCTATCGGCAGTCGGGGCGGCCGAGGACCCCAACTCTGGTGGCCGTCAGATGCCGTCGCACTGGGGGCACAAGGAGCTCAACATCGTGAGCGCCTCCAGTCCTACGGGGACTCAATTCCTTCAGGCGGTGGGGTGCGCCGAGGCTTGGCTGCGCTACACCAACATCGAGGGGATACCGGATAAGGATCAGCTGACTCACCCTGATGAGGTGGTCCTCTGCACTACCGGAGACGGCACTACCAGTGAAGGAGAGTTCTGGGAGGCGCTCAACACAGCGACCAATCTGAAGCTCCCAGTCGTTTTTCTGGTCGAGGATAACGGCTATGCGATCTCCGTTCCCGTCGAAGTCAACACTCCTGGCGGGTCGATTTCCAAGCTTCTGACTGGCTTTCCCGGGTTGTTGATCCAGGAGGTGGATGGGTGCGATGTGCTTGCCTCCCTGGATGTGCTCACCAGGGCTGCGGAGTACGCGCGAGCTCGCAAGGGCCCGGCTCTGGTCCACGCCCATGTCATCCGGCCCTACAGCCATTCATTGTCGGACGATGAGATCCATTACCGGCCACCGGTGGAGCGCCAGTCGGATGCAGATCGTGATCCTCTGGTCCTCTTTCCGAAGCACCTGCTGAGTCAGGGAATCGCCACCCAGGCGGAGCTCGACCTGATCGCCCGGGAGGTGGAAGAAGAGGTGCAGGTAGCCGCCGAGGCTGCTCTGGCGTCGCCCCAGCCACGGACCGATAGCATCTACAAATACGTCTATTCGCCTGACGTCGATCCCACCTCGGAGCAGTTCGACACCGAAGACGATCCCCGGTTCACCGGCGATCCTACCACGATGGTCGATCTGCTGAACATTTGCCTCCGGGACGAAATGACCCGCGATCCCCGCATTCTCCTGTTCGGGGAGGACGTGGCAGACTGCAGCCGGGAGGAAAACCTGGCCGAAGTGAAGGGGAAGGGCGGAGTCTTCAAGGTGACCTGGGGATTGCAGCGGGTGTTCGGCAGCGAGCGGGTGTACAACTCTCCCCTTGCCGAAGCGAACATCATAGGCCGGGCGATCGGGCTGGCCACGCGAGGCCTCAAGCCGGTGGTCGAGATTCAGTTCTTCGATTACATCTGGCCTGCGTACATGCAGCTTCGCAACGAGCTGGCCCTCATGCGTTGGCGCTCGAATAACGCCTTCTCCGCTCCGGTGGTGGTCCGGGTGACCTACGGCGGATACCTGAAGGGAGGCTCGGTGTATCACTCGCAGACGGGGGCGGCCATCTTCACCGGTGTGCCCGGCCTGCGGGTGGTGTGCCCTTCGACGTCGCTGGATGCCAACGGGCTGCTGCGCACCGCTATTCGCTGTGAGGATCCGGTGCTCTTTCTGGAACACAAGCATTTGTATCGCCAGACGTACAACAAGGCGCCCAACCCGGGTCCGAACTTCATGATCCCGCTGGGGAAGGCGAAAGTGGTGCGGGACGGCACCGACCTCACCGTTGTGACATACGGTGCGGTGGTCCAGCGCGCCCTCGTGGCCGCAAAGGCGATGGATGACCGGCACGGAGTCAGCGTAGAGGTCATCGACCTCAGGTCGCTCTCGCCGGTGGATTGGGAGACTATTTACGGGTCGGTGCGAAAGACCAGCCGGGTGCTGGTGGCCTACGAGGATTCTCTGTCCTGGGGCTATGGTTCGGAGATCGCTGCTCGAATCGCGGATGAGACCTTTGCCTTTCTCGATGCCCCGGTGAGACGGGTGGCCGCAACCGACACCTTCGTGGCGTACGCACCCGAGCTGGAAGACGTCATCCTGCCACAGGCCGAATCGCTGCGAGTGGCGATGGAGGAGATCATGGCTTTCTGAGCTATGGCCCCTTCGTTGCACTCAGGGTGACAGCAACATCACCTCATCGCATCCCTAACCTCACCCGCAGCAGCAATGGCGTTATCGACGTCCCGCGATAGCGCCTTGGCTTGTTGAGTTGCCTGGGTCAGATCTCCCAGTACGGCCGCGACGCCGGCCGAGCGCAACCGGAGCAGATCGAAGCGCACGTTCTGCATGGCAAGCACGCAGGACTCGAGATGACTTGCCACCTGACCGCGGCGCTCCCGAAGCACGGCGATCGATTGCCGCTGCCGCTGCAGCAGGCCAAGGCGGCGGCTCCGCTCCGGATCATCCGGTTCCCGTGACAGGCCGGCGATCCGCTCATCGATCTGCATCAACCCTTCCGAATCCAGGTTGCTGTCCATGGCGTGCAGGGTCCGGGCGAGGTCGGTCGCGCGGGCGTAGAGCGCGTCTGTGGTCTCCTGAACCTCGGGAAGCATCTTCCGCTCGGATGCCGGCAGCTTGGACATCAATTTGAGGATGGCTTGCCGATCCCCGTGGACCTGTAAGATGGACGGTAGATGTGCCCCGTATTCCTCGGCATTCGGTGGCGGAATCAGCCGAGCGCCTTTGCCGCCCTTGACCATCGTGGTCTCGATGGCATCGGGTGCCGGGGGGCGGCTCAACACGTCGCGCCAACTGTAGCCGCTCTGCCAGAGTCTGGCGTAACTGCGGAGCAGCCCGATGCCCATCCCGAACATGGGAAAGAGGAACCAGGGTTGCTCGATACCCGTGGCGATGTTGATGCCAGCGCAGCCGGCCGTCACCGCAGCCCAGCTCGCGAACTGCCCTCGGACTCTTTGAATGATCTTCGGCTCGCCCGTATCGGGGAGCGCGTCTGGTGAGCCGCCGGATCGGCGGGCGATCGGCCCAGCAGGGCCACGAGGCAGTCCCGCTGCCGAGCGGCGGGG
>DATFFX010000236.1:0-2270 GCA_035249825.1 Gemmatimonadales bacterium
AACCCCATTGGCCCACACAGCATCGAACGTCTCGTCTGGGAACGACAATGCGAGCACGGTCTCAACGCGGACGTCTTCGGCCTGTACTCCCTCCACCGCGAAGTGCTTACGAGCCAGTGCGACGGCGTTGGGTGTGAGGTCGGTGGCGGTCACTCGCACACCACGTTTGAGGAACTCGAGGCTGTCGAATCCCATACCACAGCCGATCTCGAGGAGATGCTTGCCTTGCAGGCGGGCAGCCTCCCGCTCGATCCGCTCCATGATCCAGGGAAACTTGTAGGGATTCATCCAGGGCCGTATATGAGCAAAGAACTCGGGCGTGCCCGGTTCCAGGCTCCGGTCCCGAACGTACTGCTTGCCGAGGGTATGAGAGTCCCAGTAGTCGCGGACGGCTGCCCTGAGTGTCTGGTCTGGAGCGGTCACGAAGTCACCTGTGCGAACCATCAGGCCACCGGCCGATGGTCAAAGGGTTGAAGCGCAAAAGCTGGTCGGAGACTGCCACTCTGAATCGGCCCAAAATTCGCTACCGCGCATTCGGGACGCAACAAGGCGCGTATGGGTGGCAAGGTACATGCCGCGTACGCACGAGGTGAGCCGGCGGCCTGTTGGAGCTGCTCTCATCTGGCGCAGAACCGGGGGTTATGCTGATGCTGTGGACAGCGGCTCGCTGGACAGCAGGGGTGATCGGGATGGCGCTCCTCTCGACCGCCATCACGGGAGGCCTGGGGAGTGGGGATCCATTCGACCCTACGCATCTGGCCGCCCTCCTGCTTGGTAGTGTGGCGCTGGGTGCTGCACTCCTCGGCAGGCGGATACTGCCCTCATATGGGGCGGCCGCGGTGCTCCTCACGAATACCGTGCTGTTGCTGGCGGCTGTCGAGCTGGCAGCTGCCCTGGCACTAGGCAGGACCGCGTCGCAGGCCGCAGAAACGCTCCCCGGCGA
Source organism: Gemmatimonadales bacterium (assembly GCA_035249825.1). Lineage (GTDB taxonomy): Bacteria > Gemmatimonadota > Gemmatimonadetes > Gemmatimonadales > GWC2-71-9 > CAVVWJ01. The sequence goes on from DATFFX010000236.1 coordinate 944, forward strand.
AGCCTCGGCCTATTATCGCGAAAAGCCTTGGGCAACTGCGTATTGGCGTGAGTTTCACTCAATTCGACACGCCTACCATCCCTATTTCCTGTGGCGGGCACGGCCCTTTCCCGGCCGCCTGATCAACGTCGATTCCAGCGGGCTGCGTGAGACCCCGGGGTCACGATGTGGCGCCGGTGCCTATCAGGTTTACACCTTCGGCGGTTCCACACTCTGGGGCTGGGGCGAACCAGACTCTGGCACTTTGGGAGCACATATCCAGGGCGAGCTTGCCGGCACTCATCCAGGCCCGGTGTGCGTCAGGAATTTCGCGCAGCTCGGCTCAAACTCCACTCAAGACCTGATTCAGCTGCTTCGTGAGCTTCAGGCCGGCCGAACTCCCGACCTGGTCATCTTCTACAGTGGGGTGAACGAGATCATTCCTCCTTACGGATATGGAGAAGCGGGAACGCACTTCGACCTGCGGGTCGTCGCCGCACGGGTCGAGGCTGCGCTGGACCAATCTCAAAGTGCCGGACGGGGGCTGCGCACATGGATAGCCGGTTCCAGTCTCTGGCATCTGGCGTCTAAAGTCGGGAAGGCCGCACGGACACCCGGGCAGCCGGGTGGGGGGCCGGCAGGGGCTGGAGGGCCATTCGTTTCCCAGCGGCTGGCGGACGCGATCGTGCGAACATTTCTGACCAACATCGTGGCGTTAGATGCAGTTGCCGGCCGCTACGGCTTCAGCTATGAGGTTTTCTGGCAGCCTAACGCCCTGGTCGGTCACAAGCCGCTCACCCGGGAGGAGCACGCCATGCGTGCGCAGGAGGGGATCACGCCGCTGCTCCGGTTGGTCTACTCCCAGATGAGCTGTGTTGCGGCGCGCCATCAACAGGTTCACGATCTGACTGACGTGTTCGCCGGCGAGTCAGCCCTGGTGTATTTGGATTGGAATCACGTGAACTCCCCCGGCAACCGGGTCATCGCACGCGCCATTGCTCAGACGATCTCGAGGGCTCCCACGCCGGGCCACTCACGCGCCCAACCATCCCCCATGACACCGGGCCTCGCGACGGAGTGTGCAAACCACCCTGAGCAGACGACCACATCGGAAGCTGCCGGAGGCCGGTAACTCGGGTTGGCAGCGACGGGTGGCCGGCTATGCGTCAGTTCGAGCAGCAGAAACGCGGTTGAATAGCTCGATGTACTTTGCCAGCACCGTATCCCGCGAATAGTGCCCGCGGGCTGTCGACAGCGCCGCACCGCCCAGAGCAGTAGCGAGCGCACGATCCGATAACAGGCGGCGGATTGCATCGTATAATGCCTGAAAGTTGCCCGCTTCGACCTG
>DATFFX010000237.1:0-3002 GCA_035249825.1 Gemmatimonadales bacterium
ACAGCTCGGCGTGGCCCATCTCACCGCGGTGGATGAGACTGGCGCCGACGACGCCTGGTTCAACATTACCCGCCTGCGGCGGGATTTCGGTAAGAATTCCATCGCGGGGGTCACCTTCACAAATCGGGACCAGCCCGGCGCCCACAACCGGGTTCTGGCCGGAGACTTTCGCTACGTCTGGGGACTGTACTTCACCCAGTTCCAGTACGGCCGCTCCTGGACCAGCGATTCGCTCGGCTCGCAGGACGCTCCTATCTGGCAGGCTGAGTTCGACCGTACGGGCCGCACCTGGGGCTTCAACTACCTGCTCAACGGGCAGGGACCTGGATTCGACGCTCAAGCGGGCTTTGTCAACCGGCTTCGCTCGGACGTGGTGACCGGCCACGCCTTCAACCGACTTACCCACTACGGCGGCCGAGGAGCGTTGCTGGAAAATCTCACCGTGTTCTTCGGCCCGGAGCGGATCTGGCTGTATGGGGAGTTCGGGTCCGATCCCGCACTGGAAGGGCGGGACCAGTTTGATGCCACATTTCAGCTCCGCGGCGGCTGGGAGCTGAATGGTCACGTGGAGCGGGTGTTCGTGAACTTCCAGGATTCCAGCTACGCAGGCTACACGGTTGGCAGTGCGGCCGGTCCCGCGTACCTGCCGGAAGATGAGTTCTCGGAATTCACCGGGCAGGTCAAGGTCACCACCCCAACGTGGCAGCGGCTCGGCGGGGAAATCACCTACGGAAGAGGCGGCGCTGCCATCTTCCAGGAGGGAACAACCGGGCGGGCCTGGCAGCTGACCGGTACAGTCAACCTCCGCCCGACCTCCACCATTCGCGTCGCCGCCAGTGGGATCGTGTTCCGCCTATCCCGTCTCGATGGCAGCGAGTTTGCCCGGTCGACCATCCCCAGGCTGAAGCTGGAGTATCAGCCCAACCGGGCACTCTTCTTCCGCGCCATAGGCGAGTATCTCTCCGAACGCCGGGCGGCTCTGATCGATCCGGTCTCGGGGGGTTCGCTGTATGTCAATGGTGTCGCGCAGCCCACGGTGGAGTACAACGGCTTCAGGTTGGATCTTCTTGCATCGTTCGAGCCCACGCCCGGCACCGTGGCGTTTTTGGGCTACGGCAGCTCGATGGAGAGCGACGAAGAATTCAACTGGTCCCGGCTGCAGCGGATCACCGACGGTTTCTTCCTGAAGCTCGCGTATCAGATAAGCAGGTAAGCGGGTAAGCGGGGAGGCGAGGGAGTGGGGAGGCGGGGAGTGGCAGAGGGAACGACGCATCTAGTATGCACAACATTCTCATCACGAGCGGAGTGAGGGATCTACTTACCCGTACTCATGAGCCATCTCCAGCCAACTAGAAGTGTACCGGAACTACCAGGTGTGGTGGGTCAATGCCCGAAAACCATCCGGCGGTCGGGGCAGGAGTCCCCCTTGGCGGTGCAGGTAAGTACGAGTTTCCCGTCCTCCACCCCACCCTGGAAATGCAACTGGTCCCAAGTGACGCCGGACGAGGGCAGTCGTTTCTGCCGTACCGCGCCCAGGCTGGAAGGAGGCTTCTGAAACAGCTCGCGCTCGGGCACCACGAACGAGATCAGGCCGGCCTGGTCCACCTGCAGTTCGCGAACTTCCACCAGAGTATAGAAAAGTCCGTGCTCGCCTTCTCGTTCCAGGCCGTGGTAGAGACCGCGCAGGGTTTGTCCGTTGCAGCTCAGCTCCAGCCGCTCCCCTTCGGCATCGAACCCATCACCCGCCGCCTGGCGGTACTCCCAGGCGCCGAGGAACTGGCGGGGACACTCAGGCGCCGGGGACTGGCCACCTACCACCAGCCCGGCCAGCACCAGGATGCCCAGGAACGAGAACGCGGTATTCATCGTGCTTCAGGATCGGCACAACCGCGCCGTCACTTGACGCCGTCATAGACCGTCTTCCCCTCGAGCAACGTGCGAATAACCCGCGCCCGGTGGATCTCTCCCGTCGGAATCTCGAACAGGTTTTTGTCCAGGACGATAAGGTCGGCGAGCTTTCCGACCTCGATGGACCCGGTTTCGCGCTCGAGATGGTTCTGGTAAGCCGCATTTATCGTGTACATCTCGATCATGGTCGCGAGGTCGGCCCGTTCGGCCGGATTCCAGGGGCGCTGCCCGGGCTGGTGCTGTTGCTGGTGGGTGATCCCCATCTCGATGGCATCGAGTGGATTGAGCGACGAGACCGACCAGTCGCTGCCTCCGGTCACCACCGCGCCGGTTCGCGCCACGCTCGCAATCGGATAGAGCCAGCGTGAGCGGGCCGGGCCCAGCACCGGCTCGGTGAGACGGGTGAGGTATTCGTCGCCGCTGGACCAGAAGGGCTGGAAGTTGGCTATGGCGCCGAGCGCGCGGAAGCGGGGAATATCCTCGGGATCGATCAGCTCGAGATGGGTGATGGTGTGCCGGGCATCGTGCACGCCGTTCCGAGCCTGGGCATGGGCGAACGCATCCAGCGTCATCCGAACAGCCCGGTCTCCGATAGCGTGCACGTGGATCTGAAACCCGTCCCGGTCGAGCGCTGCCGCCAACTCCTTCAGCCTCGACGGCTGGTAGATCGCCGGTCCGGTATTGCCCTGGAGCCCGAGATAGGGAGCCAGCAGGGCCGCCGTGCGGCTTTCGATGACGCCGTCGGCAAAGAGCTTCACCGCGGTGGGGCGAACCCGGGCCGTAGTGTATCGGGATCGCAACTGGCGCAATCGGGGGATCGAGCTGTCAGGCAGTGGGTCGGGCAGGTGGATGCCGGCAATAACCCGGAGCGTGAGCGTGCCCTTTCGATCGGCCTCGGCATAGGTCCTGAGACCAGCTTCATCGGTAGACGCGCTGAACACGGTGGTGATCCCGAACTCGTTGGCCAGCTCCTGGGCCCATTGCAGCCCCGCCGCCAGCTCGGCGTCGCTTCGGTCCGGCAGCAGCTTCGCTACCAGGGCGATCGCGTCCTCTCTCAGGGTCCCGCTCGGATCCCGGGTTCCGGGCTCTCGTTC
>DATFFX010000238.1:0-17873 GCA_035249825.1 Gemmatimonadales bacterium
GGGCGGCCGGCGCATGATGCGCCGGGCCTGTCGCTGCGGCTGCCTTGCCCTCACCCGTCTTCGCCCGGCGGGCGACTCTGAACGTGCTGACGTCGAGTTGCACGATCTCATCACTATGCATACAGGAGACATAAATCCGGGTGCCGGCACGGTTCACCTTCACGCCGTGGGGCATGTCGCACGCCGGGATGTCGGTGATCTTGTTCATCGTGGGTGTGTGCACCACGGACACCACATTCACCCGCGGGTGATCACCGTGGAAGTCCGAGTTGGCGACGAAGGCGAACTGTCCGTCGGGGGTGAGACTGATCGTGGTGGGAAACAGCTCTAACTGCGCACGCCCCACCAGCGTGTCGCCTGCGGCTGCCATCTTCCACAAGGACCCGAACGGCGTCCCGTGTGCCACGGTGATGTAGTAGCTCTTCCCGTCGGATGATACCACGATGTTATGGGGGCCATCGATGGCTGTCGGCATGATGCCGACCGGTACCACTCGCTCAACGACAAGGCTGGGCCCGACCGGCCGGAGCCACGTGGCGATATCTCCTGACTCACTGACAACACCGACGCGGTAACCCGGATCTCGCGTCTGGGACATTGCTGGACTTCCGAGGAAGACCCCCACCACCACCAGATACCAGCTCATCTGCTCTTTCCTTCAATGAATCGAACTGAAATCGCCACGGGGAAGATATCCGCCTGCTATGGCACCCGCACCGTCGCATGAAACACCTCGCCAGGCCCCAGGAGGTCGCGTACCCCGGGCTTGCGCCGCAGGACCAGGACCAGGTCACCGGGCGGTGGATCTACTACACCTTCGATCATCAGGAAAGATGGTAGCTCCGCATCGTGCGGGACCTTCACTCCGTACTCCCGTCCTTGCCAGATGAAGGTTGTTTCCGCCGGAATGGAGCGCACCACCCGATCGATGAACACATCATCGTCCACCCAGTAGTTGCCGTCGGCTCGAAGCTGGCCGCTGAGAAAGAAAGTGGGATCGAATGGCTCGCGCTCGTGCCGCGCGAAGTTGTGCTCGACTGCCGCGTCGAAGTCTTCCAGATCGACTGCGTGTGCCCTCCACTCGAGATGATGGCGAAGCTCGTGAGTCAGCGTGTCCCAGGCCTCCCTCCTCCAGTCGAGCTCTCCTCCAGATGCTGCCAGTGCCGCAAAGGAGCCATGATAGAGCACGATTCGACTTTGTATTCCCTCCAGGCCACTACCGACCTCCACCGGCAGCGGAATACACTCGCCCAGCGTAAAGACTTCCGGCCGGTCGGCGTGAGGCACCGCCCTGGGGGACACCACGACCTCGGCGATCCCGTCGAAAAAGTTCTCTGGGACCTCGTCACAGAGGCGGCGGATCATCGCCTCGAAGTCGGAGAGCCGCATCTCAAGCGGTCAGCGGTACGGTAAGACGGACCGCCAGTGAGAGAGGGGACTCGCCCATTACCACATGACTCATGGAGGAGCCCGCTCACCGGTTACCGCTCACCTGGTTGGCGATGTACTCTGCTACCTGATCCAGGGCAACCCTCTCCTGCTCCATCGAATCACGGTGCCGCACTGTGACAGTTCTTCCTGTGATGGTTTCACCGTCCACCGTGATGCCGAAAGGGGTTCCCGCCTCATCCATGCGACGATAGCGGCGGCCAATGGCGCCGCTGTCGTCATAGAAGCATGCGAAGCTCCGGCGTAGATCGTGGTACAGAGTAGTGGCAACCTCCGGCATACCGTCCTTCTTGACCAGCGGAAATACACCCGCCTTGATCGGGGCTATGGCCGGATGGAGCCCGAGCACGACTCTCGTTTCGCCCTCCACCTGTTCTTCACGGTAGGCATCGACCAGGAGCGTCAGTGTCACCCGGTCAGCGCCCGCGGATGTCTCCACGATGTACGGCAGGTAACGCTGATTCTTCCCCTGATCGAAGTACTCCAGCTTCTTGCCGGAATACTCCTGGTGCCGGCCCAGGTCGAAGTCGCCCCGGTTATGAATACCCTCGATTTCCTGCCACCCGAAGGGAAACTGATACTGGATATCGAACGCCGCTTTCGCGTAGTGCGCCAGCTCGGTTCCGGCATGCTGATGCCACTGAAGCTTCGCGGGGTCCAGGCCAAGTGCACGGTGCCAGTCCATGCGCCAATTGCGCCACTGCTCGAACCACTCCGCGTCGGTTCCTGGCTCCACGAAAAACTGCATCTCCATCTGTTCGAACTCGCGGGTTCGGAAGATGAAGTTGCCCGGCGTGATCTCGTTCCGGAAAGCTTTACCGATCTGGGCGATGCCGAACGGGATCCGTTGCCGCGACGATTGAAGGACGTTGAGATAATTCACGTAGATGCCCTGAGCCGTCTCGGGGCGCAAGTACACCACCGACGCTGAATCCTCCACCGGTCCCATGAAGGTCTTGAACATCAAATTGAACATACGGGGCTCGGTGAGAGAGCCCCGCGTCCCACAAACCGGACATTGAGCGTCGGGTTTGCCCGGGGTTCCCTTGATACGCGGGTCGTCGGCCCGAAAACGATTCTTACATTGCCGGCAGTCGACCAGCGGATCGGTAAAGCCGGCTACATGTCCGGAGGCTTCCCAGACCTTCGGATGCATGAGAATCGCCGCGTCCAGGCCTTCGATGTCGTCACGGGCATGAACCATCGAATCCCACCAGCGGTCCTTGACATTCCTCTTGAGCGCCACGCCGAGCGGCCCGTAATCCCAGACCGAGCCCAGGCCACCGTAGATCTCGGACGACTGAAACACAAACCCACGGCGTTTGCACAGGGAGACGAGCTTGTCCATCAAGGTGGTGTCAGCCATGAGCTTTCGAGCCAAAAGAGGAGGGTCGAGACCAGCGGGGGAAGATAGGGCGGCCGGCTACGGCAAGGAAGCGGCTGGCAGAAGTGGCCGATTCCCGCGACATGGCAGTGCAAGCCCCAAATGTGAGCCTGCTGGAAGCGATCTAATGATTTGCAGAATAGTAGTTTAGGCCCCACGGGTACCGAGGCTCAGAATTTGCCCTTTTGACCACCTTCGAAACACTGCGCACGCTTCCAGAGGCATGCCGATGACCCAGCCGAGCCCATCGCAACAGCCGGGAACCCCAGCCAGAGAGGAGGCTCAGCCACCCACCGCTCCAGCGCAGCGTGCCCAGAATGCTGCGGCACTTTCGCGGGAACTCGGCGATTTCCTGATCGAGTTTTCCATCGTTCTTCATAAACGCTCGATGTATCCGGCCGGCCACCCTCACCTGCAGAGCTCATCGGTACGGTTCGTCGAACGAATGACCTCACTCCTCGAAGGGCGGGACTCCGTGACCCTTGGAGTCGCAAGGCACCGCCTGGTCATCGAGTCGGTGACCACCGACTCCAACAATGCTTTGCTGCGCGACCTGGCGCATCGGCTTCACCGACACCGCATCGCTTCCATTCAGCTCATCCGGGGTGCGACGCTCGAGGAAGTGGAAAGTGTCCTGACTGCGCTCAGTGAGGACCCGCAACGGGGGCAAGGCCCTATTGGTCGCCGCCTCGACAGCGTAGGCCCCTGGGATCACGTCCGGCTTAGAGCCATGGGATTCGACAAGTTCACACTGCAGTCGGGGAATGCCTCCGGCGCGGCGACCGAAGGATCCGCGGCGGAGCGTGACGCCTGGGTGGAGCTCGCTCGGCTGGCCCTGTCCACCGAACATGGCGACGAAGCGGCCGACGATGCGGATCCCCTCGTCGTAGCCGAGGCTATCGGGCAAAAGGCCGGTGAGGTGGCTTACGATCGAGTTGTGCTGGGCTATCTCTCGAAGGTGGCGGAGGAAATGTCGGGGCGGAAGACTGCTGGTGAAGATCAGCTGGGTCAACGTCTCTCGCGTATGATCGAGGCGCTCGACCCGGACACGCTTCGGCGTCTGCTCGAGACTGGAGCCGATCTGGCAGGACGACGAAAGTTCGCGCTGAACGCGTCACAGATCCTGGCAGCCGACGCTGTCATGGAAGTCGTCCAGGCAGCGGCTCAAGCCACCAATCAGACCATTTCCCATCACCTGCTGCGCTTGCTCCACAAGCTCGCCCATCACGCTGAAGAGGGATCTGTTGAGGTGAGGGCAAAAGCCGACGGCGCACTGCGCAACAACGTGGCGCGCCTGATCGGCGACTGGGAGCTGGAGGATCCCAATCCCACCCGCTACACCGCCATTCTCGAAGGCATGGTACGAAGCAGCCCCGATGCCGGTGTGATAGGGGACGCAGGATGTGCGCCGGAGATCGTTCTGAAAATGGCGCTCGAGCTGGGTTGCATCGGGCCTGCCGTCTACCTGGCGACCAATGCTCTCCTGGCCCGAAAGGAACTGGGTCTGGTAGCCGAGCTCCTGGAGACCAGTCCGCAGACGGCCGCAAGCGAGACTTTGTGGAGCCATGTCGCTACGCCCGAGCGGCTGGAGGCAGAGCTGCAGTCGGTTCCCATGGACCACAACGCCGTCGGAATTCTGGTCAAGCGAATCGGAGCGGAAGCGGCCAACGCCTTGCTGGATCGTCTGGCCAGTGCGGAAGATCGGTCGACCCGCGCCACGGTTTTGAAGCAGCTTCTGGCCCTCGGCCCTGTCGTTGGCACACTGGCTCTGGAGCGGCTGACCGATGCGCCCTGGTACGTCCAGCGGAACATCCTGGTGCTGATCGGCCGGCTGGGCCGTTGGCCTGAGGGATTCACGCCGCTGACCTACGCAGTGAATACTGACAGCCGGATCCGGCGCGAGGCCATCAAGCTGTTGCTGGAATCTCCCGCCCATACGGTGGACGGTATCTTGGTCGGCCTGCGCGACGCCGATGATGGCATAGCCGCGCTGGCGGCTACCGCCGCTTCGGAGTCGTGTCCTGCCGCAGCCTTGCCTCTGCTCAAACGGATTACGGTGGATCCGGCGCGGCCGCCGGAGCTCCGCGCCATCGCGCTTCGCATTCTGGCGAGAACCCGTGCCCCCGAGGCACTCCGACTCTTGCTGGCGCTCGCCATAAATCGCCGGTTCTGGTTCGCGCAGCACCTCGCCCCCAAGTCGCCGCTGCTGCTTGCTGCACTGACGGCTCTGGCGAGTCAATGGCGAGACGACCCGTCGGCAAGCCAGGTTCTGAACCTCGCGTCGCGCCACTGGGATCCGGACATTCGTGCGGCAGCAGCCGCGGGATCCTTGTGAGCGAGCCGGCGCGCTTCCTCATCGCCATGTCCCAGGCTCTGTCCACCATGGGACTCTATGGCGATGACCACCCGGCAACCGTCCGCGCCCTGGACAATGCGATCGAGCGTCTTCGCGTCTTGCAGGAGCCTGCTGCGAAGCTGCACTTCACCTTCCTCGCCGGCGAGGTCCTGGTCGGATCCGAGATGGTCCATGAGCTCGAGAATTGGGAGTGGAGCGCCCGCCTGGTAAGAGCTGGAATCGAACGGATCGAGTTCACCGAGACAGTGCAACCCGAACAATTCGCCCGCTTCCTCTCGCACCTGACGATTCGGCTGGGTATTCGGTCCGGGTCTACCAGCGACGATCTGTGGCAAATGGGGAACTCCTCGATCATGTTCGGACAAGTGGCCCTGGCCGAGGGCTTCAAGAAACGCATCTCCGCTCCACTCCCGGTCGCAACCCTCAGCTATACACTGCGCGAAGAGCGCGAGACCATCGACTGGATGCATCAGGAGATCCGGCAGGGCTCCAGGCTTCCGCTGGTGGAGGCGGATGCAGTCGTGCGCTCGCTCTCGATCGCGATGCACGCTGAGCAAGCCATGGTGCTGCCGCTTCTCCAGCTCAAGGACTTCGACCAGTACACCACCACTCACTCGATGAACGTGTCGGTGCTGGCGATGGCGATGGGAGAGTTTCTCGAGGTGGGAGCGGCAACTGTTCGCGGCCTGGGAGTAGCCGGCCTGTTACACGACCTGGGAAAAGTCTGTATTCCGCGCGACATCCTGATCAAGCCCGGCAAGCTCACCGACGCCGAACGCCTGGTGATTCAGGAGCATCCCGTGGTCGGGGCGAGAATGCTGCTCGAGAATTCGGAGGCGATGGAACTGGCTGCGGTGGTCTGCTACGAGCACCACATTCGGCTCGACGGTGGCGGCTACCCCAGGCTGCAGGACGCACGCGGGGCGCAGTACGCCAGCAGGATCGTCCATGTCTGCGATGTGTACGACGCGTTGCGCACCACGCGCCCCTACCGGCACGCGTGGGAGTCGGAGCACGCCATGGCCTACATTCAGGATCGGGCGGGTGTCGAGTTCGACCCCGGCATCGCCCAGGCGTTCATCGCGATGATGCGACGGTGGGACCAGCGGATTGCGAGGATGTCGGCCTAGCAGCGGTGCGCGTCTGAAGCAGGTGCCGCACAATCAGATCACCGTGGCCCCGGGCATTTTCGATGAAGAGCCTGTTGGCATCATTACCACTTGCGATGACCCCCGCCAGATAGCACCCGGGCACCGGTGTGGCCATAGTGGATTCGTCATGCTCCGGTACGCCGGTTTCGGGGTCTACCGGTACACCTAATCGTTGCAGCAGCGCAGTGTCGGCGTGGTAGCCCGTCATAGCCAGCACGGCATCGGCAGGAATCATCTCTATCGCCCCATCCACGTCCGATGCGACCTTGGCGTGGGTCGGCGTGATGGCCTGGACGCGAGAGCCCCAGCGCACCCCAATGCTGCCCTCTTTTACCCGGTTCACGATGTCCGGCAGAACCCAGGCCTTGACCGTGCGATCGAACCCCTCCCCAAAATGAACCAGCGTCACCGTGGCCCCCGCCCTCCAGCTTTCGAGCGCCGCGTCCACGCTGCTATTGCCTGCGCCAATCACAATCACGCGCTGACGCCAGTAGGGGTGTCCCTCGACAAAGTAGTGGGTGACATGTGGGAGATCTTCACCGGGAATCCGGAGATAGTTCGGATTGTCGTAGTATCCCGTGGCGAAGACGACAGCTGACGCGTGGTAGGTCTTGGTATCGTGGCGCCGGGCCGCCTCGATGTTGAATCCGCCGGATAGCGCCGCGGCTGGGCTCCCCCGGGTAATCTCCACCACATCTTCACCGGGGCGCACATCGAGGCCATAGTGCTCCGCCACTCGCCGATAGTAGATCAAGCCGTCCTGACGGGTTGGTTTCTCATGACTGGCGATAAACGGCACGCCGCCGATCTCGATCCGCTCTGGAGTCGAGAAGAATGTCATGGCAAGCGGATATCGCTCGATGGTGGACACGATGGTGCGGCGGTCGAGCAACACGCACCGAATCCCCGCCTGCCTGGCCGCAATTCCGGCCGCCAGTCCGCAGGGCCCTGCGCCGATGACGAGTAAGTCGGTCTCTTCCACCATTACTGCCCCCAACTGCGTGAACGGTAGACGGTAAAGGGTGAACCGGCCCTTCCACCACTCCCGTTCACCGTTGAATGTTCACTGTTCACGTCCTTTACACTTCAATGATCTGGTCCCGTCTGGTTCCCACACTCACGTACCGGACGGGAACTCCCGAGAGCGCCTCCAGCCGGTCGAGGTAGGCCCGGGCGGCTGCCGGAAGATCGGAGAGCCGCCGCGACATGCCGGTGGCCTGCTGCCATCCCTGATGTACCTCGTAGATCGGCTCCACCCGGCCGAGGGCATCGACCTCGCTCGGCATGTCTTCACAGCTCTCGCCATCGAGGCGATAGGCGATCCCAACCGGGATCTCGGCGAAGGAGTCGAGCACGTCCAGCTTGGTGACTGCGAGCGCGGTCAACCCGTTCACGCGCGCCGCATAGCGAACCACGGTCGCGTCGAACCAGCCACACCTCCGGGGGCGCCCCGTGACAGCGCCAAACTCGCCACCCAGCTCTCGCAGGCGCTCGCCATGGGGACTCTTCGCCTCGGTGGGCAGAGGCCCATTCCCCACTCGCGTGGTATAGGCCTTCACGACACCCAGCACGTCGTTCACCGCCGTGGGGCCAATCCCCGCTCCGACAGCAGCACCGCCGGCGGTGGTATTGGAGGAAGTGACATAGGGGTAGGTACCGTGATCCACATCGAGCAGCGCCCCCTGGGCCCCCTCCAACAAGACCCGGCGGCCCTCCCGAATCGCCCGGTGGACCAGCAGGCCGGTGTCCGCCGCCAACGGCAACAGGCGGGGAGCCAAACGCTCCAGCAACCTGATGTGATCATCCAGGGAGGCGCGCTCACTGCTGCCCATCATCTCCAGCAACCGGTTGGCCCGTGCGACGCGGTCAGTGAGAAGGTGGGGAGCACATTCGAGACGGCGAAGATCGGTCACCCGTATCCCTCGCCTGCCGTACTTGTCCTCGTAGGCCGGTCCGATGCCGCGCCCCGTGGTACCCAGCTGCTGGCTTACCTCACTGGCCGCATCGAGCAGCTTGTGATACGGCAGCACCAGGTGGGCCCGATCGGATACGAACAACCGGCTGGTCGTGTCGATGCCCCGCTCACCCAACTGGTCCAGCTCGGCGAACATGTTCTCGGGCTCGAGCACAACACCATTGCCGATAATGCAGGTAACCGCGGGATGAAGGATGCCTGAGGGGATCTGACGAAGAACGAACTGGCTGTCACCGATGACTACGGTGTGCCCCGCATTGGCTCCGCCCTGATAGCGGACCACGAAATCGGCTCGCTCGGCGAGCACATCGACCAGTTTTCCCTTGCCTTCGTCTCCCCACTGTGCGCCGACGACTACCAGGCAGGTGGTCTTCCTGTCGAACATGTGCGCTCCCCTGCTGAACAGCAAAAAGAGCCCCCTTCGGCTCGCTCAGGGCAAGCTCTCGCGGGGCTCCTGAATCCTCGGGCAAACCTATCGCGGCCCTGTTGAAAGGTCAATTCGATGCGATGGCTTTCCCAACTTGCTCGGCCGTCCTGAAGGAGAGTCCCGTGCTGATATCGGCAGGAGTGTGAATGCAGCGCAAGGTGCGCCAGGTCAGTCTCCCGATAGTTACCGAGGGAGCAAGCCGCGACAGCGGTGCACTGTCGACGAAGATGCCCAGAGGAAGCCGGCGGAGGCGAATCGGCAGTCCAAGACCCTCGAGTGTAGACACCAACGCTGCAGCGAGGCGCGATCCACTCTCATTATGGCTGATGATATACAGCCGGCCCTCCTGGTCCACGGTATCGACATTCACGAACTCGACGCCAGGAGATATCTGCCCCGAGCGGACGAAGACCCGCGCCCCGACGAGCCCAAACTCCTCCGCGCCAGTAATGAGAATTCCTACCGGACCCGCGGATGCTGCAGCCGCAGCGAGAGCGGCAACTACACCGGTACCGTTGTCTCGCGCGCCGTGAGAGCGACCCTTGAGACGGCCACGGCCGGCCAGAACCCCTGCAACTATCGCGAGGAGGACCCCGACTCCAGTCGATACCGGGGACAGGGCGCCGTTCAACCGGGCGATCGCCAGCGCCGTGAGGCTCACGACTGCGAGCCCGACTACCCAGACGGCCACCAGACGTCCGGCCATGGAGTGGCCCTGAGCCTTCGAGTCGAGATGCGCCACGATCCAGCGCCGCGGAGCAGACTCGCCCCTGGTTGCGATGAGGTTCGCATCCTCACGGAGTCCTTCACCCAGGGTGACCCAACCCAGGCCCACACCTGTGGCGAGTGTCGTGAGCGAGAACAGACCCACAACCCAGAGTGCCAGAGCCGCCCAGTGAGGAGGATTGCTGGAATAGAGGAAGGGAAACAGCACCAGTGAAAGGCCGCCGAGCCCCGCCCCGAAGATGGGAAACGCGCGGAGACTGGATGGAGCGAAGGTAAAGGTCTGGGAGATCACGGTGTAGCCGAGATCGGTCAGGTAGGTGGCAACCAGCTCACGAGCCGTCGCTGCCTCGGGTGTTCCGGCTTCACGGGTGAGACCGAGGATCTGGTGGGCGATCTCCTTCAGGGCCGCCACGTCACCGTTTCGGAGATCACCTCGAGGCAGCTTTCCCGGGTCCCCGCCGGCTGTAGGTCACAGCCGCGGGCGGCCCCGAAGTGGCCAGGGCGGCACGCATCGTGTCGGCGGTGATGCGGTCGGCCTCCACCAGCTCCGTCAGGTGCTGTTGGTAGGTCTGGGTGCCAAGCTCGTGACGGCCGTCCGCCATGATCCGCTTCAGCTGCGCAGTACGCTCGGCACTCTTCAGGCACTCGCGTACCGCCGGCGAAGCGATCAGCACCTCCACTGCCGCTACCCTGCCCTTGTCCTCCTTGAGGGGAAGAAGCTGCTGGGAGACGATCGAGTGTACCGCCTCCGAGAAACGCATTCGGCCAATCTCCCGCTCCTCGGCTGGTAGCGTCGCAATCACCCGCTCGATGGTAGTGATGACGTCAGGCGTGGTGATGGTGGCGATGACGAGGTGACCCGTCTCCGCGCCTTTGATCGCCGTGTCGATCGTTGCCGCGTCAGCCATCTCCCCCAGCACCACTACGTCCGGATCCTGACGCAGCGCCGCCTTGAGGCCGACGGCCAGGCTCTCGGTATCGACGCCGACTTCCCGTTGGGTAATCGAGCAGCTCAGGTCCCGGTGGAGGAACTCGATCGGATTTTCGATCGTGACCACATGCTTGTGCAGCGTGCGGTTGATGTGGTGCACCATGGCTGCTACGGTAGAGCTCTTACCGCTGCCGCTGACGCCGGATACCAGCACCAGGCCCCGGTCTGCCTCCGCGATCGTCTTGAGCACCTCAGGAAGAGCAAGCGACTCGATGGTGGGAACGGTAAAGGGAATGACCCGCATCACGATCATGAACGAGGACCGCTGGCGCAGGACGTTTACCCGAAACCGACCTACTCCGGGCATTCCCCAGGAGCAGTCGAAATCGCGCAGGCGCTCGATCTTGGCACGGTCTTCATCACTGGTGATCAGCTTGAGGGCGATAGCCTTGGTCTGATCTGGTGTCAGCCGCTGCTTGGTCAATGCCACCAGCTTGCCATTGATTCGCGCCCGAAAAACGTCACCTGCCTTGATGTGCAGGTCCGAGGCGCCGCGCTCGACTGCCGCCTTGATGATCTTCTCCATGGATGTCCGCCAATGAGGATGAACGGCCGTCGTATCATCCTGAGCGAGGTGGGGAAGGCATGAGGCAAACGTCCCCTGCATCGTTCAGGGCGAGAAGGGCCGAGGCTGCCTTGAGGTAGCGGGCAGAAATCCCATCCGGTCCCGCACTTCTCGCATCGTCTCGGAAGCCAGGCGATGCGCGCCAGCGGCTCCGTCGGCCAGAATCTCGTCTACCCGATCCGGGGTTTCCTGGAGCTGGAGAGCCCGCTCTCTTAGGGGAGCCAGGGTGGCGATCATATTATCGGCCAGCACCCTCTTACAGTCGAGGCACCCCCATTTGGCCCCCCTGCAGTTGTCCGCAACCATGGCGACGGTCTCCGGAGGGGAGAAGTACTTGTGCAGGTGAAAAATATTGCATATCTCCGGGTTCCCAGGATCCTTCCGGGTGACCCTGGCCGGGTCGGTCTTGGCTGGCCGGAGCTTCTGCCAGATCTCCTCAGGGCCGTCCAGCAGCCCGATTGTATTGCCCAGGCTCTTGGACATTTTTGCCTGGCCGTCGAGGCCCGTGATTCGTTTGGCCTCGGTGAGAATCGGCTGTGGTTCGGGGAAGAAGTCCACCCCGCGTCCAAACTCCGCGTTCCACTTCCGGGCAATCTCGCGGGTCAGCTCCAGATGCTGCACCTGATCTTCTCCGACCGGGACCAGATCAGCGCGATACAGCAGAATGTCGGCGGCCATGAGCACGGGATAATTGAGCAACCCTGCCGGCACGCTCTCGAACTTCTGTGACTTATCTTTGAACTGCGTCATGCGCTCGAGCTCGCCCAGTGGGGTTACACTGTTCAGCAGCCACTGGAGCTCTGAATGCTCCGCCACGTGGGATTGTACGAACAGTGTCGCTCGCTCCGGATCGATACCGGCAGCCAGGAGACCTATGGCCATGTCGCGGGTGCGCTGCACCAGCGTGTCCTTGTCGTACTTGCCTGTGATTGCGTGCAGGTCCACGATGCAGATCAGCGACTCGTAGCTACGTTGCAGGTTCACCCAGTTCTGCACCGCTCCCAGCCAGTTGCCGATGTGCAGCTCGCCGGACGGTTGAATTCCGGAAAATATTCGTGGCATGTCGGCAACTTACCCTGCTCCAACAAGGCACACAAGATTTTGTCCGCCTTAGACTTACTACGTTTGGCCACGCATGCCGCACGTCGCGCCGGCGAGTACCTCAGGACGGTGCAGCGGCCATCGAATCCGGCCGACTGGACCCTCAAGGGCCGGCGCGATTTTGTGACCGGAGTAGATCGGGCTGCCGAAGAGATCATTACGGAGATCCTGTTGGCCGCGGAGCCGGCATCCACGATGGTGGGCGAGGAGCTAAGTCCCGCGCTCACCACCGGCGGCCTGGTTTGGGTGGTGGATCCGCTCGACGGAACCACGAATTTTCTGCATGGGATCCCGAGCTATGCAGTCTCTATCGCGGCAGCGGTGGATGGAGCGCTGCAGGCCGGAGTGGTGCTCGATGTGACGCGTAACGAGATCTGCGGGGCGTCCCTCGGTGGAGGGGCATGGCGTGGTGAGCAGCGTCTGGCGGTTTCAACCATTCACGATCCGGAACTCGCGATTATCGGCACCGGATTTCCCTTTCGCGACGTGTCCCGGCTCGAACCGTACCTGCGGCAGCTAGGCCGAGTGGCCAGGAGCACGAGTGGAATCCGCCGTCCTGGTGCGGCGGCGCTGGACCTGTCTGATGTGGCGGCCGGCCGGTTCGACGGGTTCTGGGAACAACACCTTTCGGCCTGGGATATTGCGGCGGGCAACCTGTTGATTCGTGAGGCTGGTGGAATCATTACCGATCTGTCAGGCCGCGACATCGGTATCGAGCACACCAGCGTTGTCGCCGGAAATCCGGCCATGCACGCCTGGCTCATCGAAACGTTGAATTCGGAGTAAAACAGATTCACCACAGAGGCACAGAGGACACAGAGGACTCACAATCAGGCACGGATCTCCCATCAGGTAACCGCGATCCGCTTTTACTACTGAAAACCTTGATGTCATTGATAACAAAAACGACGGAACTGGTGTAAGATCCCGCGATGGTGATCTCGACATTCGGAGATCCCTCTGTGTCCTCTGTGGTGAATCAGTTGTTCTCGCAGATCGGAAGCTCGATGGGAGAGGAAGACGCACTGGGTTCAGGGAATACTCTTCAGGAGTGGACGGACGCGGTGGCTGCGGCTACCTCTACCCCCTCGGGGGGAGCTGTTGCCGCGCTGACCACGGCGTTGGCCGCATCGCTCGTCGCCATGGTTGCGGGACTCACGACTCAGCGGGAGAAGTATGCGGCCGTCCACGATCACGCCCGGGATACGCTCGAGCGGGCGGAGCTGCTGCGGGCCGATCTGCTGGATATCGCTACGCTGGATGCAGTCGCGGTGGCGGAATTCATGGACGCGCTGCACCTGCCCCAGGGGACGGAATTCGAGCGGACTGCCCGGGAAGCAGCCAAGCGCGCCGCGTTGGTGGAGGCGGCCCGGGTACAGCTCGAGCTCCTCCACCAGGCATCGGAGGTCGCGGAACTCGCTGAAGCCATGGTGGGCTCCGGACTGGCAACCGCGATCGGTGATGCGGCGTCAGCCGGGTTGCTCGCCGCCGCGACCAGCCGCAGCGCCTACTGGAGCATTCGCAGCAACCTGAAGGCTGCCCGCTGGCCGGAAGAGGCGCGGATGATGATCGATTCTGCGTGGTTCGCGCTGGAACAGGTCGAGGCAGCGGAGCATCGGGTGCAGCGGCTACTGGAGGAACGGATAGGTTGAGCTGGGTATGTAAACAGACACCGTCAGCATGTCGTCAGGATGCGCGGCCCCTCTGAGGTGATTGCCACCGTGTGCTCGAAGTGAGCTGAAAGGCTGCCATCGGCGGTGACGACCGTCCATTTATCGGCCAGTGTCTTGGTGATGGGGCTGCCCATGGTGATCATCGGCTCGATGGCGAGCGTCATCCCCTCCTGAAGCCGCGCCAGCCGCTTGGGGCGTCCATAGTTCGGAACCTGAGGCTCCTCATGGAACTGGGTTCCGATCCCGTGGCCGACCAGCTCACGTACTACGCCATAGCCTGCTTGCTCCGCCACACTCTGCACCGCGTACCCGATATCTCCAACGTGATTACCGAGCCGAGCCGCGGCGATCCCCGCCGCCAGGGATTTTTGAGTCACCTCCAGCAGCCGCTGCACTTCGGGCGTCACCGGACCGACCGGAAGCGTTGTTGCCGAATCGGCGTGTAACCCATCGAGCTGCACTCCGACATCCACGCTGACGATGCTTCCCTCCTCGAGTACTCGCCGCGCGGACGGAATCCCGTGCACGATCTCCTCGTCGATGGAGGTGCAGAGCGTCTTCGGGAATCCGTACAGGCCCTTGAACGAAGGCACGGCTCCATCGTGGCTCCGGATGAAACGCTCTGCCTCCACGTCCAGATCTTCCGTGCTCATGCCGGCTCGCAGGACCTCCCGCATGCGGGCCAGGGTGCCTGCTACGATGCGGCCGGCCCGGGCCATGATCTCGATTTCCCGGGTAGACTTCAGGGTGATCATGTTACTTGCCAAGTGCCTGGCGGACTCGTTCCGCGATTTCCTGTACTGACCCGGCTGCCGGAATACGCCGTACCAACTTCCGGGCTTCGTACCACCCGAGCACCGGAGCAGTCTGCTTCCGATAGGCCTGAAGCCGGGTCGCCACAGCTTCTGGGTCGTCATCGGCCCGCTGCTCGATCTCACGCCGCTTTGTGAGCCGCGTGAGAACCTCCTCGTCAGACACGTCGAAGAACAGAACCGCATCCATCCGCCGGCCCCGTTCAGCAAGCAGGCGTTCCACACCCTCCGCCTGTGGAATGGTTCGTACCACTCCATCGAAAATCACTCCGTGGCGGGCAGCGGGCTTGCCGAGCTCCTCCCGGACGATGCCCAGTATCACCTCATCACTTACGAGGTGACCCGCCTCCATCAGCTCCCTGGCCTGAAGGCCAAGCGGTGTGCCGCGCTTCACCGCATCGCGCAGTAAGTCGCCAGTGGCGAACTTCGGTACCCCACAAGATTCGGCCAATAACGCGCCCTGCGTTCCCTTTCCCGCGCCAGGCGGGCCCATCAATAGGATATCCATGTGACTCCGATACGTAAGAGGTGAGAAGTGAGAAGTGAGAGGAACTCCAATTTGAGCCCCTCTCACCTCTTACCTCTCACCTCTCACTCTTAGATGTACCGCTGCTGTCGTCCGCGGAACTTTACCCGGCCGGTTTTCATGAAGCCGTCGTACTTGCGCAGGGTCCGGTGCTGCTCGACCTGAGCGATCGTGTCGAGTAGTACGCCGACGACGATGAGAACCGAGGTCCCGCCGAAGCCAGTGTTGGGGATCCCGAGCCAGTTCGACACCACGATCGGCAGGACCGCCACGAGTGCGAGAAAGAGACCGCCGGGCAGGGTAATACGCGCCAGGACCCCGTCGATGTAGTCGGCCGTGCTGGCCCCCGGCTTGACGCCGGGAATGAACCCACCCTGCTTCTTCAGGTTCTCCGCCAAATCCACTGAATTGAAGATGATGGAGGTGTAGAAGTAGCTGAAGACGAGAATGAGGAATCCGAAGACCAGATCGTAGGGCAAGTCACCCGGCTGAAAGAAATTGGCCAGCTCGGTGAGCACCGGGTTCTGGGTGAAGCTGGCGATAGTGCCAGGCACGATGATGATCGTCTGGGCGAAGATGATCGGCATCACACCGGCGGTGATCAGCCGGATGGGAATGAAGGTCTTGGTGCCCTCTCGGACCCGGCCCCGTCCCATGACCTTGCGCGGAATCTGAATAGGGATTCGTCGGGCCGCGATAGTCATCGCTACCACGGCGGCGATGGTGGCCACCAGGATGACGATGAACAGCACGGCACCGATCGGACTGACCACTCCAGTCTGCACGAACTGCAGCAACTGAAGCGTGCCCGGCCAGAACCGCTCCAGGATGGAGAAGGTGATGAGCAGGCTCATTCCATTGCCGATCCCGCGCTCCGTGATCTGCTCACCCAGCCACATCACGAAGATGGCCCCGGTCGTCAGTGTTACGACCATGATGAGGCGGGACCAGAAGCCGGGGGTCGGAATGGCGCCGGGGATGGATTCGGTGAAGAGCGCGAAGGTGTAAGCCTGGGACAACGCAATGAACACGGTGAGATACCGGGTCCACTGGGTAATCTTCTTCTTTCCCTCCTCGTCCTTCTGCATCTTGCCGATGGAGGGAGCCACTCCACCGGCGAGCTGGAAGATGATCGAGGCCGAGATATACGGCATGATTCCCAGCGCGAACACCGTCGCGCGTGAGAGCCCGCCACCCAATGCATCGTACAGGCCGAAGAACCCGGCCGCAGCAGAGTTGCGGATGAAGTCGGCCAGGGCCGTCACATTCACGCCCGGGGCGGCGATGTGCGCGCCGACGCGGTAGATGACGAGGGCGAGCAGCGTGAAGAGGATCTTTCTCTTCAGCTCCTCGTCCATGGCGAAGTTGGGTCGGACTGATGTCATGTAAGATTCCCGCAGGCCCGGATCAGCTCGGGCCTACCCTTCGATTTTGCCGCCGGCTGCCTCGATCTTAGCACGCGCCGATGCGGAAAAGGCCACGCCTCGAACAGTGTAGGCCCGGTCGGCGTCACCGGTCCCCAACAGCTTCACGGGTGCGTCTGGCTTCCCAATGAGCCCCGCGGAATACAGGGTCTCAGGGCTGACATCGGCGGCACTCACCTTCTTCAGATCGGACAGATTGACTACCTGGTTCTCGACCCGGAATGGATTGGTGAAGCCTCGCTTCGGGAGACGCCGGTACATCGGCATCTGGCCGCCCTCGAACCCCGGATTGGTGCCGCCACCGGTCCGCGCCTTATGGCCCTTGTGACCCTTCCCCGACGTCTTGCCCAGCCCGGAGCCCGGGCCGCGGCCCACGCGCTTCCGTGCCTGGCTCGAACCGCGAGCCGGTCTCAGGTTGGAAAGCGTGATCTTCTTCTCATCCATTGGTGCATGCTCCTGCAAATCGTGAACGGTGAACGGTCAGCGGGCCCTTCCCGTCACCCAGTTCACTGTTCACTGTTCACTGTCGTCACATCAACGAGGTGACGCACCTTGATCAACATGCCACGTACCGACGAAGTGTTCGGGACCTGCACCGTCTGCTGATGATGACGCAGGCCGAGCGCGCGCAGCGTACGCCTCATCGTCTCCGGATGGCCGATCTCGGAGCGGATCTGCTTCACGGCCAACGCGCTCGCCTTGTCTTCAGTGGGAATGACGGCAGCGTGATGCCCCGGCCCCTGGCGCCCAACTACTGGATTGCGTCCCATCGTCAGCCCTCCTGCCTCGCCTTATAGGCGATCTGGTCGAGATCGACCCCGCGCTCGCGGGCGACCTGTCGGGCCGAGACGAGGCAACCCAATCCGTCCATGGTGGCGCGCACCATGTTGTGGGGGTTGGACGATCCCAGGCTCTTGGTGAGAATGTCGGTAATTCCGGCACACTCGAGCACGGCCCGCACCGGTCCGCCCGCTATGACGCCGGTTCCGGTTGCAGCCGGCTTCAGCAGCACTCGGCCCGCACCGTGCTGGCCAATGACTTCGTGTGGAATCGTGGAACCGGTGCGGGGTAACTCGATCATCGAACGCTTGGCGGCCTCCACCGCCTTGCGCACTGCCTCCGAGACCTCGTTGGCCTTGCCGGTCGCGATCCCCACTTTCCCCTTCCCATCACCCACAGCGACGATGGCGTTGAATGAGAATCGCCGGCCACCCTTCACTACTTTGGCTACCCGGTTGATGGCGATGACGTTCTCCACGTGCTCGCTCGACCGGTCCCGGTCGCCGCGATCCCGTCGTGGACCGCCGCGGCCG
>DATFFX010000239.1:0-7227 GCA_035249825.1 Gemmatimonadales bacterium
CGAGGCGGCGGGACAGCGGGGCGGCGGGGCACGTCATCCCGAAACTATCCCGAACCCACCCTCCCGACTATTTTTCGACGATGCCTCAATCCGTCATCCGCATCGTGAACGCCCGGCAGAACAACCTGCAGGGTATCAGCGTCGACCTCCCGCATCGCGCCCTGATCGTGATTACCGGCCCCTCGGGGTCCGGCAAGAGCACGCTCGCATTCGACACCTTGTATGCGGAAGGTCAGCGCCGGTACATCGAGTCGCTGTCCACGTACGCCAAGCAGTTCCTCGACCGGATGCCCAAACCCCTGGTGGACCGCCTCGAGGGACTCGCACCGGCAGTCGCCATCGAACAACGGAACCCGGTGATGTCCAGCCGCTCCACCGTCGGGACCGCGACCGAGGTATACGATTATCTCCGGCTGCTGTGGGCTCGCATCGGGAAGTGCTACTGCCGGGTCTGCGGGGGACCGGTTCGCCGAGACACGCCCCAGGCTGCCACCGACGCCGTCATCGCACAGATCGCAGGCAAGATCCAGGTTTGCTTTCCGCTCCCCCCTCCGGCTCGGCTGACCCACACCACCGTGGTTGAGAATCTTCGAGCTATGGGCT
Source organism: Gemmatimonadales bacterium (assembly GCA_035249825.1). GTDB lineage: Bacteria > Gemmatimonadota > Gemmatimonadetes > Gemmatimonadales > GWC2-71-9 > CAVVWJ01. Next base: position 604 of record DATFFX010000239.1, read on the forward strand.
TCGTTCGCGTCGTCGCCGACGGCGTCCCCATTCACCTGGATGAGATTCCGGAACATCTCGAACTCACCCAGGCAAAGGAGCTGCTGGTCGTGGTCGATCGGCTCGAGTCGGTCGCCGCCTCACTCTCCCGTCTGGCGGAAGCTGTGGCAACCTCGTTTCAGGAAGGTGAGGGTGTCGCCATCGTCCTCGGTGGTGACGCCTCGCAGCGGCTGCGATTCACCCAGTTTCCCGCCTGCAGCAGCTGTGACACGCAAGCTGCTATGGTGTCGCCGGCCTTATTCTCCTTCAACAATCCCCGAGGGGCATGCCCGCACTGCAATGGATTCGGCGCCGTTCTCGAGTACGACGATTCCTTGATCATCTGCGATCCCGAGAAGAGTCTGGCAGAGGGGGCGATCGACCCCTGGACCAAGCCGCGATACGAGTCCCGCCGAAGAATCCTTCTCGAATTCGCCAGATCGATCGGGGCCGATCCTCATAAACCCTGGTCCCGGCTGAAGGCGGCACACCGGCGAGAGCTGCTGTACGGCCGCAAAGGGCGATTCGTAGGGATCTACCACTTTCTCAAGGCTCTGGAGGAGAAGCGCTACAAGCAGTACATCCGGGTCTTTCTGCGACAGTATCAGCTGGCCAAGACTTGTGTCGAATGTGGCGGAAACCGGCTGAATCCGGATGCGCTCTCGGTGCGGATAGGCAGCGACGATATCGGGGCAGTGGCGAGCCGGTCGGTCGATGCCATCCACCACTGGCTACGTGGGCTGTCTCTCACCCAGTGGGAGCGTGCCGTGGCGCAGCTCATCATCGAGCAGCTGGACGCCCGGCTGAGCTTCCTGCGGGATGTGGGACTTGGTTACCTGACACTCGACCGCCAGACACGTACACTCTCCGGTGGAGAAGCCCAACGGATTTCTCTCTCCAACGCACTGGGCTCCCGCCTGGTGGATACGTTGTACGTCCTGGATGAGCCGTCGGTAGGACTGCACGCCCGAGACACCGACCGGCTCCTTGGACTGCTCCGCCGGCTGCGCGACGCGGGGAACACCGTCATCGTAGTGGAGCACGACCTCGCGGCCATCCAGCAGGCGGATTTCATGCTGGAGTTAGGGCCGGGCTCCGGGGAGCACGGCGGCAGGATCGTGCATGCAGGCCCGGTCAATGAGGCATTTGCCTCGTTGACCGGGCAGTACCTCAGCGGCAAGAAGTGCATCGCGGTCCCCAGCGTTCGCCGCGCGCCCGGAACGCCATGGCTTCGGGTCCGCGGGGCGTCCCTGCATAACCTCAGGGACGTGGACATCGATATTCCGCTGGGTACCCTCACCGCCGTTACCGGGGTATCAGGGTCAGGGAAGAGCACGCTCCTGCACGACATCGTGTATCGGCACCTCGAGGCGCGACTGCGGGGAGAGCACTCGGCCAAGTCGCACCTGGGCGAGCCGGTCGGTCAGGTGGCGTCGATCACCGGGTGGGAGCTCCTCAAGGATGTGTTGCTGGTGGACCAGTCGCCCATCGGCCGCTCACCCCGCTCCAACCCGGTCACCTACATCAAGGCGTTCGACGAGATCCGGGAGTTGTTCGCCGGCCAGCCCCTCGCCCGGCAGCGGAAGTACACGTCGGCCACGTTCTCCTTCAACCTTCCAGGCGGCCGCTGTGAGACCTGCGAAGGCGCAGGCCATGTACGGGTAGAAATGGTTTTTCTGGCTGACGTGTTTGTGCCCTGTGAAGCGTGCGGGGCAACTCGCTACCGCCGGGACGTGCTGGACGTCAGAATTCAGGGCAGATCCATTCACGATGTCCTGCAATGGACAGTAGACGAGGCCATAGCCCGGTTTCGTCATCAGCCGCGGTTGGGTGCCGCGCTCTGGCAGCTCCAGCAGGTCGGTTTGGGGTACCTGCGGCTCGGCCAGCCGGCCACAACACTCTCCGGCGGCGAAGCCCAGCGTCTCAAAATCGCGCGCGAGCTCACCCAGGCGGGAAAACGCGACGGGCGCAAACTTTACATTCTGGACGAGCCGACGACCGGGCTTCATCTCGACGATGTCCGGGTGCTGATCCACGTGCTCGACCGGCTGGTGGACGCAGGCCACACAGTGGTCGTCATCGAACATCATCTCGATGTAATCAAGCGGGCCGACTGGGTCATCGATATGGGTCCCGAGGCAGGGGACGCCGGGGGACGTCTCGTGGCTCAAGGAACTCCGGAGGACATAGCCGAAGCCCCGGACTCGCACACCGGCCGATACCTCCAACCCCTACTCTCGTCGAACCACGCGGCACTGGCAGGATGACCAACCTCGACCGGCGCGCCTTCCTTCGCTGGAGCGCGTGGATGGGCGGAGCCGTCCTCGCGCCATCGATGTCTGGACTGATCTCCTGCAGCCGGAGCCGCTACAGCGGGGGCGATCCGTCGCTCAGGCCGGCCCGGATAGGCGAAGGCGGTTACGGAGTGTTGCTCCCGAGCTCGGATGTAGCCGGGGTCATCTCGATACCCACCCGATTCCATGCTGCCCTTCTCAGCACCTCAGGCGAAGAGATGATAGACGGGGTCGTGCCCAACGGCTTCGATGGAATGGCGGCGTTCGACGCCAGCGCGGGCAGGGTGCGTCTGGTGCGCAATCACGAGTTGCGTGATACCGTGTCGGGCGGCGCGAGACCATTTGGTGAGCGTGCATATGACGCAGCAGGGCCCGCCGGCACCACGACGCTCGAGGTGCAGGTGCGTACCGATGGAGAAGCTCGGCTGGTGAAGCAGTTCGCCAGTCTGGCCGGTACGTGCGTCAACTGTGCCGGCGGAAGCACTCCGTGGGGAAGTTGGATCTCCTGCGAGGAGACTGTGGCGGGGACCGGTGAGGGATGGACCAGGAATCACGGCTACCCCTTCGAGGTCAGGGCATCGGCTGAGGGCACGGTAGTGCCGGTGCCACTTACGGCAATGGGCCGCTTCGAGCATGAGGCACTGGCTGTCGATCCCGTCACCGGATGGATCTATCAGACCGAGGACCGCAAGCCGGCTGGTTTCTACCGGTTCAAGCCTCGGGTTCGGGGACAGCTTCATCAGGGTGGGACGCTGGAGGCTTTGGCGATTGTCGGTCTGCCCGGGCATGACACCGGCACCGGCCAGACGATCCTGGCGCCCCGGAAGGTCGAGTGGGTCGGCATCGATGAGCCGGATTCGGACTCACCGGTGCTCCCCAGCGGGTTCGTGTTCAAACAGGCGCTGGAGAAAGGCGCCGCCCAGTTCGCCCGGCTGGAAGGCTGCTGGTACGGCGATGACAGCATCTACTTCAATGCCACTGTCGGCGGGAATGCAGGCGTGGGGCAGGTGTGGCAGTATCACATTTCACGGGACGAGCTGCAGCTTGTTTTCGAATCGCCCTCGCCGGCGATCCTCAACAGCCCGGACAACATTTGCGTGAGCCCCCGGGGAGGCATCGTCCTGTGCGAGGATGCCACCGGCACCAACTACGTTCGCGGCCTCACGAAGGAAGGGGCGATCTTCGACCTGGTTCGCAACAACATCAATAACGTCGAGTGGGCCGGCGCCTGCTTCAGCCCCAGCGGTAGCACCCTGTTCGTGAACATGCAGGGAAACACGCGGCCCCTCGAGGCTCCGAGTGGCGATAAAGCCATGACGTTCGCTATCTGGGGACCCTGGGAGTCGGGAGCGCTCTAGCTGTCTCCTGCAGCAGACTCCATACCTCCTCGACGTGGACTCGCTCCGTTTGCCGCTGCCCGACTACCACGCGAATAACGTAACGTCCGTCCAGCCGGGTATGGGTGAGATGTACCCGCCGGCTCGCGTTAACCCGCGCCAGCAGTCTCGCGTTCAGCTCATCCAGAATGGCTTCATCGTCGCCCAGCTCCGGAGGATGGTAGCGGAAGCAGAGCAGCCCCAGCGGCACCGGCGCCATCAACTCGAAGTCCCGGGAAGACTCGATCCAGGAGGCCATTTCCGCCGCGAGGGAAACGTGCTTGCGGACCAGCGCCTGAAGCCCTGCCACCCCGTAACACCGGATAACGAACCACAGCTTCAAGGCTCGAAAGCGGCGGCCCAGCTGAATGCCCCAGTCTCGATAGTTCACGACCTCGGCATCGTGTGAGGTGCGGAGATATTCCGGACTCACCTGAAACGTTCTGAGCAGCGTGTCGCGATCGCGAACGAAGTAGGCGCTGCAATCGAAGTTCACCAGCATCCACTTGTGGGGATTGAACACGAAGCTGTCGGCATTTTCGACGCCAGCGAAGTAGTGACGCAGCTCGGGCACGATCGCCGCGGTCCCTCCGTACGCGGCGTCCACGTGCAACCAGACACCATGCCGGCTGCAGACCTCGGCTATCCTGTCGAGCGGGTCGATTGCGGTCGAAGACGTCGTCCCCACCGTGGCGACGACGCAGGCCGGTGTCAGTCCCGCCCGCTTGTCGCCGGTGATGATCGCATCGAGCGCGTCGGCCTGCATCGCGAACCGCTCGTCCACCGGGACCCGGCGCAGCTGCTCGAGACCGTAGCCGGCCAACTTGACTCCCTTGTCCACCGAGGAGTGGGCTTCACTCGAGGCGTAGACCGTCAGCCGTTGGTGACTGCCGGCAAGCCCCTTGCGGCCGGCGGAGTGGTTGGTGGCCCGCTCCCGGGCGGAGAGCAGCGCGACCAGCGTGGCAGTGGAGGCGGTGTCCTGAATGACTCCGCTGAACTCGCCGGGCAGCCCCAGCATCCCTCGAAGCCACTCCATCGTCACCTGCTCCAGCTCAGTGGCGGCCGGTGACGTCGCCCACGACATGCATTGGGCGCCGAGCGTGGCCGTGAGCATTTCGGCCAGCACGGAAGGGGGGCTGTTATTGCCTGGGAAGTACGCGAACCAGCCGGGGTGATTCCAGTGCGTCATACCGGGGACGATGATGTCGGTGAAGTCCTGCAACAATCGCTCGAACGCCTCTCCCTGCACCGGAGCAGAGGAAGGCAGCCGGCGGAGGATAGCGCCCGGCTGTACGGCAGGGGTGACAGGCAGCTCGCCCACATTCTGCATGTAGTCGGCCATCCAGTCGACAAGCTGGTGACCGTGGCGCCGGAAGTCTTCTGGTTGCATACGGAAAAGATGGACCGGCGGAGCAAAGGCGGAAGGGGAGATGCCGATACATGAAAAGCGGGCATTATCTTACCGCTCTGCCGCTCACGTCCCTGGCCGAGAGAACCTGTGGCGAAGACCGCGCTGTCCTGGATGGTGCTCGCCCAATTCTTCTTTGCCGGCATGAATGTCTGCACCCGGCTCGGAGCGCGCGACCTGCCCTGGGCGGAAGTCGGGGCTGCCCGGTTCCTGGTCGGGGCTCTGATGGCCGGCGCGCTGGCATTTCATCAGGGCGCATCCCTCCGCATCATCGATCGACCCAATACCTGGCGCCGGAGCGTGTTCGGAGCGCTCTCAGCCCTGTGCACTTTCTACGCCCTCGCCTCGAGCAGGATCGCGCTAGGCGACGTGGCTACGCTCGGTGCTACAGCACCCATCTTCGTGGCGCTCCTGTCTGGCCCACTGCTGGGCGAAATCGTGGGAAGACGGGTCACGCTGGCTATCGGATTGGTGTTCGCCGGGATTGTAGCCGTGGTTGGCCCGTCGTTCGGACTTGCCGCTCCGGTTGCGGCAGTCGCCATTGCGGGTGCCATGTTCTACGCATTGGCCATGATCTGGCTCAGAAGGATCGGTCCCGGAGAAACGTCGCCGGCGGTGGTGCTGCATTTCTCGGTTGTGGGGCTCTGCGCCATGCTGGCGTTTGCGATACCGGTCTGGGAGTGGCCCGATGCGCGCGGTGGCCTGCTCCTTCTTGGGGCAGGTCTGACCGGCGGCGGAGCTCAAATCGCGATGACACGGGCCTATTCACTCCATCGTGCGGCTCCACTGGCGACGCTCTCGGGGTTGGGCATCGTGCTGACTCACCTGCTCGCAATCCCCGTCTTTGGCGACCGGCCAACCGCCTGGCAGGTGGCTGGGTCACTGCTTGTTATCGGAGCCAGCTTCCTGCTGGCCACAGGCCATCGCGTTTCAGTGGAGAGTGGAAGCTCGCCCCGCTGATCGTCGTCGGTGGACCGCAGTATGTTTTCTATAATATGACAATCAGCGAAATGTCGGCCCTCATCGCTCGTCCGGACGGCCTGGGCTACGACCCCGAAGTCGCCTGCAGGCACCTGGCGGAGACTGACCCCATAATGGGCGCGCTGATTGCCCGGGTGGGCCAATTCTCCATGCGCCCGGAGCCGGCCCACAGCCTCTTTCAGGTCCTCGTCCGATCGATCGTATACCAACAGCTCACCGGGAGGGCAGCCTCCACAATACTGGGACGGGTGACCCGGCTCTTCGCTCCCAAGCGATTCCCCACCCCAAGGGATTTGCTGGAAGTTCCGCCTGAACGTCTTCGGGCAGCAGGTCTATCCGCCGCCAAGACGGCGGCATTAAAGGACCTCGCCGCCCGCACCCTGGACCGAACGGTTCCTTCTCTCTCCCGCGTCAGACTGCTGCACGACGAGGAGATCGTGCAGCGTTTGACCGTTGTTCGAGGCATAGGCCGATGGACCGTGGAAATGCTGCTGATCTTCAAGCTGGGCCGGCCTGACGTCCTGCCTCTAGGGGATCTCGGGGTCAG